>JBHOQZ010000700.1:0-2255 GCA_042408635.1 Chloroflexota bacterium | reverse complement strand
GCCGCTCGCCGCCCCGCGCCGCGCCCGGCACGCGCCGTCGGTCCCGGGCGTCCGGCGCCCGCCACCTGTCCGGATCGGGCCGCTTCCCCTCCCAGTGTAGTCGCACCGGGCTGCCCGTGGCGCACGTGCCCCTCCAGGCGCGGCCGCGCTTCCCCGCTGCCGCTGCCGGTTGGTCGGCGGGGCGGACCGGTGCGACGGTGGCGGGATTCGCCTCGCGCTGGCGCGGGCCGCCGGGTACGATGGGTGGAGTCACCACGAGGGGAGCCGGTAGCGTGATCAACGCGGTGGGTAGCGCGCGCCTCTACACGCCGGCAGTGATGGTGCTGCTGGGCGTGGCCGGGATCTCGTTCCTGGGCGTCGGCTTCGTCATGCCGATGCGCTCCCTCTACGCCCGCGACGTCGGCGCCACCAGCGGTGAGATCGGCCTGATGACCTCCGCCTTCCTCCTCGCCGGCTTCCTGGCGACACCGGCCATCGGCTGGGTCGCCGACCGCTTCGGCCACGGGCTGACGCTGGGGATCGGGCTGGTGCTCCACGGCCTGGTGACGCTCGCCTACATCTCCGTGCAGGACCCGGTGGCGCTGATCGCCCTGCGCGCGCTCGAAGGGGTGACGGCCGGCGGGGTGCTGCCCCCGGCACGGGCGCTGCTCAACGGTCTGGCGCCCCCGACCCGCCAGGCGGAGGTGCTGGGCTCGCTCAGCGCGGCCCAGTCCGGCGGCATCCTGCTCGGGCCGGCGGCGGGAGCGTTCCTGGCGGCCACGGTCGGCTACGAGGCAGCCTTCGCGGCGGCGGCTGCCGCGCTCCTGTTCGCCGCGGCGGTCGTCTGGCTCACCCTGCCGCGCCGCAGCCAGGCCGCGGGGGAGGCGGGCGACGAGGCAGGCGCGCCCGGCGGGTTCCGCGCGGCGCTGGCGCCGCCGCTGCTCCTGCCCTACGGGTTGCGGCTGGTGTTCTTCCTGCCGTCGGGGGTCTTCGCCGCGATCTGGAGCCTCTACATGGCCGACCGGGGCGCCTCGCTGCCGCTGATTGGTCTCTCGTTCACTGCGTTCGCGCTGCCCGCGATGATCCTGGCGCCGCTGGCAGGCCGGTTGTCCGACCGCGTCGGGCGCTACTGTCCGATCGTCGTCGGCGCCACCGTCAGCGGCGCGTTCTACGCCCTCTACGCCATGCCGCTCGATCCGCTGGCAATCATCGCGCTCTCGGTGGTGGACGGGATCGGCTTCACGTTCGCCCTGGCGGCGCTCGACGGGTTGCTGGCCGACGTGATGCCGACCCGGCTCCGGGGGCGGGTCCAGGGGCTCTCGAGCGCGGCCGGGCAGGCCGGGATGTTCGTCGGCTCGACCTCAGCGGGCTACCTCTACGCGGTCGATCCCGGCGCGCCGTTCCTCGCCGCGGCGGTGCTCACGCTCGCGCCCGGCCTGGCGCTGCTCGCGCCGCCGCTCGCTCGCCTCTTCCCCGAGCGCAGCTCCGCGCCCGCGCCAGACGGGCCGCCCCTGCCCGCGCCCACCCGTCGCTGAGGCGAGAGCGAGCCGGCACCTCGGCGACACCGCATTGCGGGCAGGTGCTGGCATCAGCCAGGGGCCGGGCCAGGAGCTGGGCCAGGTGGAGCAACGGCTGTGCGCTACACGGGGAAGCGCAGGAGGGCGCCGAGCCCCTGGGCCTGTTCGCGCAATTGTTCGGCTGCCGGCCCGTGGACGACCTCGACGGCGCCGGCGTGCTCAGTGACGTGCACCATCAGGCGCTCGACCAGGTCGTGGACAGGGTGCGTCGGGCTGCCGCAGGCGGCGCAGGAGAGCGCGCTCGTCTGGAGCCGCCCGCACTGGGGACAAACGCTGCCAGGTAGGTGGACGCCCTCGGCGACTACCAGGAGCTGCACGGCGCCGAGCCAGGCGGCGTCCAGCGTCGCGGCCGGGCCGAGGGCGACCCGCTCGGCCCCGGCCTCGAACAGCTCGCCAACGAGGCGAGCTTCGTGGTCCCGCTCAGCTTGCTGCTCGATCTCCGCCGTCTTCGCCAGGATCGCCGCCTCGCTGGCGAACAGTTCCCCCGGAATCACGGCGACCAGGCGCTGGCTCAGGGGGCGCGGCAGCAACCGCCGAAGCTGGCTCGTCGCCTCGTCTGGCCCAGCCAGGATGAGGCGGTCGAACTGGCGGCGTCGGTAGAGCTCGGTCAGGCGCTCGACGACGTGCTTAAGGTGCCAATAGACGTGCGCCTCGTGGTGGCGCTGGTAGCGGGCCTGCGACCAACCGCCTTGATCGTGC
>JBHOQZ010000693.1:0-2543 GCA_042408635.1 Chloroflexota bacterium | reverse complement strand
GCCCCTGACGGGGGTACGCCGTGGTCAGACGCCGACGTCTGCCCTCGGAGGTTGAAGCGATGGTAGACCTGTTCCGCCGCCGCCCGCGGCCCATCTACGACCCGGCGCGCGTGCCGCCGGGCCAGACCGTCACCGAGAAGTGGCCCGTGCTCCACTACGGCTCGGTGCCGCGCGTCGACCTGAAGCACTGGCGGTTCCGGGTCTTTGGCCGGGTCGAGAACCCCTTCGAACTGACCTGGGACGAGTTCATGGCGCTGCCGCAGACGACGATCAAGTCGGATGTCCACTGCGTCACCGCCTGGAGCAAGCTCGACAACGAGTGGACCGGCGTCCACGTCCGCGAAATCCTGAACCGTGTCAGGCGGCAGCCCGGCGCCGACTGGGTAATGGTCCACGCCGAGAACGGCTACACCACCAACATCCCGCTGGCCGACCTCGACCGCGACGACGTGCTGTTCGCCCACAGCCACAACGGGCAGCCGCTCACGCCCGAGCACGGGGCGCCGCTGCGCCTGGTCGTGCCGCACCTCTACTTCTGGAAGAGCGCCAAGTGGGTGCGCGGGCTCGAGTTCATGGACGCCGACCGCCCCGGCTTCTGGGAGAACTACGGCTACCACATGCGCGGCGACCCCTGGAAGGAAGAGCGGTACGGGTAGCCCATCGGCCGAACGGCCATGGGCCGGCCTGCCCTCGGGTTCGCCCCGGCCGCGGCCCTCGGCTCGGCACAGATGTCGCCGGTCCGGGCGCCCGCTCCCGGCTAACGAGGAGGGAGGTCTGCCCCGTCGAGCGCGCTGCGGCTACGGCTTCAACCCGGCTGCCGCCGCCTGGTCGAGCAGGTAGGTGAGCGTGCCGTGCGGCGGGTGGATCATCTGAGCCGGGTAGCGGTGGGTGTCGCGCGGCCCCTGCAGCACGGCGCTCAGGGCAGCGGCCTTGTCCGGCCCGGCGATCAGGAAGACGACGTGGCGGGCGGCGTTGAGCGCGGGCGGGCTCAGCGTGATCCGCCAAGTCTCCAGCTTCGGCACCCAGTTCGCCACCACCCAGCGCCGCGTCTCGTTGAGCGCCGCCGTCTCGGGAAAGAGCGAGGCGGTGTGCCCGTCCGGCCCCATGCCCAGGTAGATCAGGTCGAGCACCGGCCAGGTGCCCGCGAGATGCTCGCGCAGGAGGGCCTCGTAGCGCGCCGCGCACTCCTCGGCCGGCAGCTCCGTCTCCATGCGGTGGACGTTGCCCGGCGGGATAGGCACCTGCTCGATCAGCGTCTCGCGCGCCATGCGGTAGTTGCTCTGGTCGTCGTCGGGCGGCACGTGGCGGTCGTCACCCCACCAAAGGTGCACACGGCTCCAGTCCACGGCGTCGCGCCGCGGCGGCTGCGCGAGCAGCCGGTGCATGGTGCGCGGGGTCGAGCCACCAGAGAGCGCCACGTCGAAGCGACCGCGCGCCGCGATCGCCTCGGCCGCCAGCCGCACGAAGCGGTCGGCGCCTTCCGCGCTGAGCGCCTGCGCGTCGGGAAAGACGCGCCGTTCCACGTTGCCGGTCATGCTCTCCTCCTCAGCTCAGCCAGATGGCGACGAGCGCCAGCGTCGCCTCGAACGAGCTGTCCCGAGCCGGCTTCGCCAGCTCCTCGGCGAGCAGCTCGGCCTGCGACGGAAACTGCATCCCCGTGGTGCGCCGCTGCTCGGGTCGGCCCGGCAGCACGCAGCGGGTCAGCCCGACCACGCGGTCATCGGCCCGCTCGACGGTAAAGGTCGCTGGGCCCTCGCCGATATCGGCATGAAGGATGATCGCGCGCAGGCCGCTGAGCCCCGCGTAGTCGTCGCCATAGGCACGCAGCGTCACCGAGATCAGCGCCGCCGCGTCGGGCGCGGCGAAGCGTAGTGACCACTCGGTGCCGGTGCGCATGTCGAGCTTGCCGAGCGGCCCAGGCAGGAGCGGCGTCCAGCCCAGCCGCGAGGCGAGCCAGGCGACGAGCATGAGCGCCCGGCCCTGGCTCACCACCGCGCCGGACGCGTCCCGCCCGAGCTCGATTGTGACGCCGCGGATGCGGTGCAGGTAGGGGCGCGTCTCCGCCGAGTCGAAGCACTGGGCGATCAGCTCACGCCAGTGGGCCGTGCGCGTCCAGTTGAGGTCGGCCAGGTCGATGTGGTCCGCCAGCACGGATCGCAGGCGCTGGAGAGTCGGCACGCCGTGGGCGCCATCCCGGAACTCGGCCGAGTCGACGATCACCCCGTCCGCGAAATCCGCCGAGCGCAGCAGGTTGAGCCCCTCCTCAGACAGATCCCCCACCCACCAGATCACCGTCGGCAACTGCCGCATGAGCAGCGGGATAACGATCCCGGGCACCCGCCGCAGCGCCGGCCCGTGGGCGCGGATCGTGATCCGCTCCTGGCAGGCCTGGTAGCGCCCGCTGACGTCGATGCGGGTGAGCATCTCGATCCGGGCGTCGAGCGGCGCCGTTCGATCCTCGGGCACTGGGCGGACGACGAGGGTGCGCGCCGGGTGGAGCGTCGCAAGCGACGCCAGCGTCTCGTGGACGTGCGCCTCGTGCT
>JBHOQZ010000692.1:0-1693 GCA_042408635.1 Chloroflexota bacterium | reverse complement strand
CGTCGAAACGGTCGTGCTGCTCGACGCCTGAGCCGTGGAACCGGGCAGCCGACCGGAGACGGAGGGTGTGCGTCGCCTCGAGGCGGCGCGCGCGCTGATCGAGGCCGGGGCCGATCCGCACGACGCCTCGGCGCGGGCTGGGCTCGCCATCCCGCTGTACGGCGACGAGATCCGTCGGGCGATCGACGTGGCGATCCGCGTGCACGACACGCCGATCGGCATCGTGGGCGAGCTGGTCGACGTCTACACGCTGCGCTTCGCCCTCGAGGCGCTGGCATGGCGCCCGCTCCGCCTCGCGCCCGACGGCGACTGGCACGTGCGCGACGCGGCGCAGCCGTGGCTCGCGCGCATCACCGCGACCTCACCCGATGGCCAGGCCTGGGAGTTCGTGATCGACACCTCGGAGCTCGAGGAGCAAGTGCTCTCGGTGCGGCGGGTCGAATCGGCCTGAGGCCGCCGGTGGCGGGCGGTCGCCCCGCTCGATCGCGACGATGCTCCCGCAGGCATCGTAGTAGACGACGAGGTGTGCCGAGTGGCCGAACGCGGCCCAGGCGATCCAGCGCGCCTCGGCGCGGGTGAGGTTGTAGCGCGTGAACTCCTGATAGGTTGTCGCCCCCTGCCGCACGTACACGCCGGAGAAGGTGACCCGGGGGTAGCGGGTGGGGGTGCGACCCGCGGGCTCGGGCGGCCAGACCCGGGGATCGGGTGGCACGCGGTCGGCGTCGCGCTCGATGTCGGTGTGGGGCATGCCCTGCCAGGTCTCGCTCGTCACGTTCCCCCTCCAGGTCGCGGCATCCGGGGAACCATTGACGTGGGCGGGCGGCGGCGTTACCGGCAGACAGCCAGGGGGCGTGCGCACCGCGCGGTGCGCACGCCCCCTGGCTGTCGGATCGTCGGCAGGGCGGGGTGATGCTGGCCTGGCCTCAGGGACCGGGCGTCCAGACCTCGGCGCTGTTCAGGCCCCCACCCAGGCCGAGGAAGCCGCCGGTGGTGAAGCCACCCGCCACGACCACCTGGCCGTTGCCGAGCAGGGCACCCGCGGCGCGGTCGCGCGCCTCGGTCATGTCCCCGGTGGCGACCCAGGCGTTCTCGGGCGTGAAGACCTCGGTGCTGGCGAGCGTCGCCTGCTCGCTCAGCCCGCCGATCAGCGCGACCGTGCCGTCGGGCAGGGCGACCTGGACGGCGCGCACGCGCGGCATGTTGAGGGGGCCGGCCGCGCTCCAGGTGCCGCTGCCCGGGTCGAAGACCTCTGTGGTGGGGTTGAGCGCCTGGCCCTCGTTGTAGCCACCGGCTGCAACGACGCGCGAGGCGCCCTGGGGGCCGCCGGGCAGGCCGACGAGCGCGAAGTCGACGCGGTTGACCGACATCGGGGAGGTTGGGGTCGAGGCCTGCGCGGACGGGTCGTAGAACTCGCTCGACCAGCGCGTCAGGCTCTCGGAGCCGTCGGGGCCGGGCTCGGGCGTGGTGCCGCGGCCGCCGGCGATGAGGATGCGACCGTCGGCCAGGAGCACGGCGCCGTGGAGGGCACGGTCGGTCGTCATGCTGCCGCCGGGGGTGAAGATGCCCGTGGCGGGGTCCCAGACCTCGATGGTGGCCAGCGCCGGGTTCTGGTAGATCGGGACCTCGTTCTCGTCGACGCCGACCTGCTGCTGGTCGGTGTTGCCGCCGAAGACGTAGACCTTGCCGTCGAGGC
>JBHOQZ010000690.1:0-3887 GCA_042408635.1 Chloroflexota bacterium | reverse complement strand
CCCGCACCGCCGGCGCCGTGGACGGGGCCGGGTCGACCACCGCGGCCGCGAGCGCGCTGCCGCCCAGGGGCGCGGTGTGCGCGGCGGCCAGGTAGCCGCCGAGCGCCGCCAGGGCGCCGGTCAGCAGGCAGGCGACGGGGGTGCTCAGCCGGGGTCGGTTGCGGCGGGGGTGGTGCACGCTCTCTCTCCTCTATCTCTATCGTCGGGCTCAGACACGTGGCAGGGTCTTGCGGAGGATGTCGATGCGGTCGAGGGCCAGGCCGGCACCGATGGCGACGCAGGCGAGCGGGTTCTCGGCGACGTAGCACGGGATGCCGATCTCGTCGGCCATCAGCTTGTCGAGGCCGCGCAGGAGCGAGCCGCCGCCCGTCATCACCAGGCCCTTGTCCATCACATCGCTGGCGAGCTCGGGCGGCGTCTGCTCGAGCACCTGCTTGCAGGTGAAGATGAGCTGGTGGAGCGTGTCGGCCATCGCCTCGCGCACCTCGGCCGAGTTGATCGAGATGTTGCGCGGCAGCCCCGTCACCTGGTCACGCCCGCGCACCTCGATCGTCACCTCGCGCTCCATCGGTACGGCGCTGCCGATCTGGATCTTGATCTCCTCGGCGGTGCGCTCCCCGATCATCAGGTTGTGCTTGCGCCGGACGTAGTTGGCGATCGCCTCGTCGAGGTTGTTGCCGGCGACCCGCACCGAGTTGCTGACCACGATGTCGTTGAGCGCCAGCACCGCCGCCTCGGTCGTGCCGCCGCCGATGTCCACGATCATGTTGCCGCTGGGCTGGTAGATCGGCACCTTCGCCCCGATCGCGGCGGCGCGCGGCTCCTCGATCAGGTAGGCGACGCGGGCACCGGCCCCGAGCGTCGCGTCGCGCACGGCACGCAGCTCGACGCTAGTCACCCCAGCCGGGATGCAGACCATCACCTCGGGACCGAAGAGGCGGATGCGGCCCGTCACCTTGTTGATGAAGTAGCGCAGCATCGCGGCCGTGACCTGGTAGTCGGCGATCACGCCCTCGCGCATCGGCCGCGTCACCGTCACGCTGGGGGGTGTGCGCCCGATCATCGAGCGCGCCTCGTTGCCCACCGAGATGATGCTGCCGTCGACGGAGGAGATCGCTACCACCGACGGTTCGTTGAGCACGATCCCCCGGCCACGCACGTAGACGAGGACGTTGGCCGTGCCCAGGTCGATACCAATCTTCTGTGCAAACATCGTTAGCTACTACAACTTATTACCGACTTTGCCGTCACAACGTCTCATGGTCACGCGCCGAACCAATCAAGCTCAGGGGATGCGCTCGATGTCGGCGCCGAGGCCGCGCAGCCGCGCCGCGATGTCCTCGTAGCCGCGCTCGACGTGGTACGGCTCCAGGATCTGGGTCTCGCCGCTAGCGGCCAGCGCCGCCAGGATGAGCGCCGCGCCCGAGCGGATGTCGAGCGCGCGCACAGTCGTGCCGCGCAGCGGTGTCGGACCGTGGATGCAGGCCGTCTGGCCGCGCACGTCGATCCGGGCGCCCATCTTCACGAGCTCGCCGGCGTAGAGCAGGCGGTTGTCGAAGACGCGCTCGTGGATCAGGCTGTCGCCGTGCGCCTGCGTCAGCAGGGCCGCGAACGGTGCCTGCAGGTCGGTCGGGAAGCCGGGGTAGTGGAGCGTCTGGACCTCGACAGCGTGGAGTGGCCGGCCGTGGTTGGAGCGCACGGTGTAGCGGCAGGCGGCCTCGTCGTCCTCGACCACCACACCCACCTCCTGCAACTTGTAGGTGAGCGGGTCCATGTGGGGCACCGCCACGTCCTCGATCACCACGCAGCCGCCCGTGATCGCGCCGGCCAGCGCGTAGGTGCCCGCGACCAGGCGATCCGACTTGATCCGGTGACGCACGCCGCGCAGGCGGTCGACGCCCTCGATCCGGATTTCGCTGCTGCCCGCCCCAGAGATGCGCGCACCCATCGCCCGCAGGCACTCGACCAGACCGTGGATTTCGGGCTCGGCGCAGGCGTTCTTGAGCACGGTTGTGCCCTGGGCCAGCGCGGCCGCCATGAGCAGGTTCTCGGTGCCGGTGTGGCTAGGGTAGTCGAGGTAGATCTTGGCACCGCGCAGACGGGGCGTGGTGAAGACGTACATGCCCCGATCGAGGGCGGTGGCCGCCCCCAGGAGCGAGAAGCCCTTGATGTCGACGTTCTTCGGGCGGCTGCCCAGCTCGCAGCCGCCCGGGTGAGGCGCCTCGGCACGACCGAACCGCGCCAGGAGCGGTCCGGTGACCAGGAAGGAGGCGCGCATCCGCTGGGCCAGCTCGGGAGTCGCCTGGAAGGAGCGCACGTGGGCGGCGCAGACGCGCACGACGTGCCGCTCCTCGTCGAAGTCGCTGTCGCAGCCCAGCTCGCCCAGGAGCTGGACCATCGTTCGGATGTCGGCGATCGCCGGGACGTTCTCGAAGACGCACTCCTCCTCGGTGAGGAGGGCGGCCGCCAGCACCGGCAAGGCCTCGTTCTTGGACCCGCTCACGGTCAACCGGCCGTGGATCGGCCGGCCGCCACGCACCACGTATCTGGCTACCCCAACCCCGTGCGCTGTGATCGTCACTGGCGCTCGCTCCTCTACCCGGTCGGATCAGATCCTCTCCAGCCGGCACCTCGCCGGCCTGGGGCCGGGGCGCTACGCTCACCCCGATCGCCCCGCCACCCGCGGCTCGCCCGGTTGCGGGTGACGGGGCGATCGGGGTGAGCGCGAGGTCGTGACAGTGGCCTCAGCGGATCCCCGGGCGCTCCCCCCGCCGGCGCCGGGCCACGCGCAGGCGGACCAGCGAGCGGTGCAGACCGGCGGCGAGCTGGGCCGCGTCCATGCCGGCGGGGCGCTCCTGGAGGGCGCGCAGCGCCCGCTGCCGGGCCTCCTCGGCCCGCGCCTCGTCGATCTCCTCGGCGCGCTCGGCAGCGTCGGCCAGCACCGTCACCTTGTCGGGCATAACCTGGAGGAAGCCGCCGCTGACCGCCAGCTCCTCCTCCTGCCCGCCGTGCTTGACGCGCAGCACGCCGGGCTTGAGGGTGGTCAGGAGTGGTGCGTGGCGCGGCAGGATGCCCAGCTCACCCATGACGCCCGGCGCGACGACCATGTCCACGTCCTCGGCGGAGTATACCACGCGCTCCGCCGTGACAATCTCCAGCTTGAGCTTTGCCATCACCAATTTCTCCTCAACGGGCGCCGGCTCCGAGCGTGAGCCGCGCGGGGCCGCAGCGGGAGCGGAGCGCCCCCGACTCCAGTCTCCGCGGCCCCGTGCGCTCACATGCCCTGGCCCACCGCGCGCTAGCCCGCGCGCATCTCCTCGGCGGCCTTGACGACGTCCTCGATCGTGCCCTGCATGTAGAAGGCCTGCTCGGGCAGGTCGTCGTGCTTGCCCTCGAGGATCTCGCGGAAGCCGCGCACCGTCTCCTTGATCGGCACGTAGCGGCCGGCGCGGCCGGTGAAGACCTCGGCCACGAACATCGGCTGCGACAGGAACCGCTGGATCTTGCGCGCCCGGGCGACCGTCAGCTTGTCGTCTTCCGACAGCTCGTCCACGCCCAGGATGGCGATGATGTCCTGCAGGTCCTTGTACCGCTGGAGGACGCGCTGCACGTTGCGGGCCACGTTGTAGTGCTCCTCGCCGACGATGCGCGGGTCGAGGATGCGCGAGGTCGAGGCGAGCGGGTCCACCGCCGGGAAGAGCGCCTGCTCGGCGATCGCCCGGTCGAGCGAGATCGTTGCGTCGAGGTGGGCGAAGGTCGTGGCCGGCGCCGGGTCGGTGTAGTCGTCGGCCGGCACGTACACCGCCTGGAGGGAGGTGATCGAGCCGCGCTTGGTCGAGGTGATCCGCTCCTGGAGCTGCCCCATCTCGGTCGCCAGCGTCGGCTGG
>JBHOQZ010000686.1:0-1180 GCA_042408635.1 Chloroflexota bacterium | reverse complement strand
GCCCGCTTGCCCGCCAGGGCCGCCACCGCGTAGCCAGCGCCGATCGCCTTGGCGAAGACGGCCAGGTCGGGTGTCACGCCGAGCAAAGCCTGCGCGCCGCCCAGGCCGACCCGGAAGCCGGTGATCACCTCGTCGAAGATGAGCACCACGCTGTGGCGGTCGCAGAGCGCGCGGACCCCTTCGAGGTAGCCTGGCCGCGGCACGATCACGCTGGTGTTGCAGAGGATCGGCTCCATGATGATCGCGGCCGTCTCGGCGGCGTTGGCCGCGAGGAACCGCTCGACCGCCGCCAGATCGTTCCAGGGCAGCACCGCCACGTCCCGGGCCGCCGCCCGCGACTGGCCGGCGCTGGGCAGGTGCGGCGTTGGCTGCTCGGGGGGCCCGGCCAGCTCCAGCGGGGGCGCGTTGCTCACCAGGATCGTGTCGATCCAGCCGTGGTAGTGCCCCTCGAACTTGACGACGAGCCGCCGGCCCGTGGCGGCGCGCGCTAGCCGCAGTGCCGCCTGGTCCATCTCGGAGCCGGTGAGCCCGAAGCGCACCAGTTCGGCGCCGGGCACCAGCTCGCAGAAGCGGCGCCCGAGCTCGATCTCGGCCCGGTGCTGGCCGCCGAACAGCACCCCCCGCTCGAGCGCCGCCACGACGGCGCGCGTCACTGGCTCGGGCGAGTGGCCCAGGATGTTCGGCCCCATCCCGAGGATGTAGTCGATGTAGCGGTTGCCGTCGACGTCGTAGAGGTGCGCGCCCTCGCCGCGCTCGAAGAAGAGGGGGACGGGCTGGCCGCCGATGCGGAAGCTGCTGCCGACGCCGCCCGCGAGGTACTTCCGCGCCTCCGCGTAGAGCGCGATGGAGCGTGCGTAGGAGCGCGCCCCCGACCGGATCTCAAGCATGGATGGGATCCTCCGTCAGTGTCGGCTCGTAGACGGCATCGCGCTCGAACGGGAAGAGCGGGCGGCGCCGGTGCTTGTAGTCGAAGCAGGAGAGGTCGGCGGTCGTCACGCCCGGCGTGTTGACCATGATGATCTCGGCCGCGATCGGCGCGTAGGCCGGGCGCGGCGAGTGGACGCCCTTGGCGACGACGATCCGGTAGGTTTCCGGCTTGACGCCGAGCGAGTACATCTGCTCGATGCTCGTGTTGCCGGCGCGGCGGCTGGTCAGCACCAGCGTGTGGTCGTCGGTCGTC
>JBHOQZ010000683.1:0-9259 GCA_042408635.1 Chloroflexota bacterium | reverse complement strand
TGAGCGCGCGCGCCATGTAGCCGGTGGCGCAGCCCAGCTCGAGCACGCGCCTCCCCTCGCCCACCAGGCGCAGCACGCGGGCGTGCGTGCTGTTCGAGTCGGGGTCGATCGCAGCCTCGTAGCGGGCGGCGCCGGAGCCGCTGGCGGCGGGCACCGAGCCCGGCTCGACCGTCGTCATCCCATCACCTCCCGCCGCACCTGCCGGCAGTCCGCGGCCGGCCGCCAGCGACCAGGGCCGTGAGCCCCGAAGCGAACGTCTCGATCCGTCGCACCTGCCGACAGGCCGGGGCCGGCCCTCGCGCCCGGCCGCGGGCGCGCCGCGCGGGGCGGCAGTCCGGCCCGGCATTGTAGCAGAGCGCTGCCGGGGCCAAGGGCAACGGGCTGCCGGCAAACGGTGATGGAATTTTGTGACGCTGTGGGCCGGCCTGTAACGGATCGGGAAGCACCTCGTTATAGGCTGCAGTCGACGCGCGTGAGGTGCAGCCAGGCGCTACGACCCCAACACCGACCGGGGCAACGCACGATCGAGCCGCGCAGGGCACCGCGCAACCTCTCAGCCGATCCCCAGGATCGAGGGGAGAGGGAGCGCCCCTCTGGCATCCCTGCCGGAGCTCCGGTATTGGGGGCAAGGGGGCTCCTCCCCCAGCCGGCAGGCCGGAGGCTACTTGACAGATCGTGCTATACTGGCCACGGCGGAACAGCACCACACCGCAGGGTTACGACTGTGTTAAAAGCACATCAAGAGGAGGGCAAGCGGAGAGGTAGAACGACAAGGTGAACCACACGGACCCGAGGGCGGAATCGGGGAAGCCACAGCCGGATCGACCCCTGCCGCGTGCGACCCAGGGAAACCGGGACCTGCCACGCACCACCTGCCCCGAGCCTCGTTGAACCGGTCACCCCACGCGGACGCCGCGGCCACCCTGCGATCCGAGCACCCCACGCAGCCGGACGGCCCGCGCTTGCACGATCCCATCTGCCGGGATCGAGGGCGAGCGCGTGGTCAGCGTGCCGGGTGCGTCGTTCTCGACCCTGTCCAGGCACCCAAGATTACAGGAGGGTAGTCGAGCGTTATGCGTATTCCTGGTTTGCGACGCGCACTGCCCGCGTTCGTCGCAACGACCCTGGCGCTGAGCGCCTTCGTGCCGGCGCTCCCGCTGAGCACGCTGGCCCCGGCGCAGCCGGCGCAGGCCGCCACACTCTACGTCAATGGCAACCCCGGCGCCGTGGGCGGCTACAGCGCCGGCAATGACAGCAACAGTTGCACCTCGCCGACCTCGCCCTGCCAGCGCATCTCCGCCGCCATCAGCAAGGCCGCGGACGGCGACATCATCCAGGTCATGGGTGGCGATGGGAGCGCGATCAACCCGGGCATCTACGACCTCGCCACCGAGGGCGCGGTCGGTGCGCCCTACCGCAACAACCAGCTCGTGGTCAACAAGGCCGTCTCGCTCCAGGGCGTGACCCCGGGTGGCGGCACCCCGCCCCGGCTGCGCCCCGGAGTGCCCGCGGCGCCGAACTGGCCGGGCATCGTCGAGTTCCGGGCGAACGGCGCTCAGGCGCTGGTCAACTTCATCATCGACGGCGCCCAGAGCCAGGGCACGCCCGCCAACGACGAGCGCTTCGCGTCGATCTACATCCGGGCCGGCTTCTCGGGCTCGGTGACGCTCAGCAACAACACCATCGGCAACGTCACCTCGACGAACCCGGCTCTGGCCGAGGCGGGCGGTCGGGAGAACTACGGCGTGCTCGCGGGCGACAACCTCGCGGGTTCCAGCGAGGGTACGCAGCAGAAGCAGCTCATCATCACGGGCAATACGTTCCGCGACACAACCGTCGGCGTGCTCATCGAGCGGCCGTCGCAGGCGATCACGATCGGCGGCAGCGACTCGGGCGCGCGCAACTTCTTCCAGAACCTGCGCAGCGCCCAATCCGGGCCGTCCGGCGGCGCGGGCACGCGCGCGCCGCGCGGCGTCGAGATCCGCAACTCCTCGGCCAACAGCACATCCACCAACAACGTGACGGCCCCGGTCGTCATCAGCGGCAACACATTCGGCCCCTACATTCAGCAGAACGCCGGCGGCACCACGGCGGGTGGTGGCTACGGCATCAACATCTTCACTTGCTGCTTCACCTCGGGCACGCTCAGCAACGTCACGATCCAGTCGAACTCGTTCTCGGTGTTCGATAACCTGATCGCGGGCGCCTCAATCCAGCCGAGCCCGGGCGCGGCTACTATCCCGGCGACCACGACCGCGATCCGCCTGGCGAACGAGACGATCAACGAAAGCGGCTCGCCGCAGCTTGGCGGCCTGACCAACACCCAGATCGTCTCGAACTCGCTCAGCGTGGCGGTGTCGCTGACGGGCATCGGCGTCCACCTCCTCGGGCGCAGCAGCAACATCACGATCCGCGGCACCAGCTTCGGCAACATCGGCCAAGGCATTGTCATTTCGATCCCCAGTGCGGCGGGCAATACCCTGGTCGCGACGCCGATCACGGCCAGCCCCTTCAACCTCTTCCCCAATATCGATACGATCGCGATCAACGTCGGCGGCTTCACGAACCTCGCGCAGCCATCCATCGACGCGACACGCAACTGGTACGGCTCCCCCAAGGGGCCACGTACCGCTTCCGGCTTGACGCAGAACAACCCGCGCGGTGACGGCGCGTACATCCTCGGCAACGGGCCATTCTTCCCAACGCCGGTGACGTTCTCGCCGTGGTGCGGTAACTCGGGTTGCACCGTGCTGTACGGCCTGGCGCAGCGGCTCGAGTTCACCAGTTGCCCGGTGTTCACGCCAACTGGCCAGACCATCCAGCCGCTGGGTGTGCGCGTCACCGACAATTCCGGCGCCCTCGCGATCAACTTCGACCAGCCGACGGACTCGGTCAGCCTGACGGTGGCGCAGGGGCCGAGCGGCGCGCTACTGGGAGGCACCACGACGCTGCCGCCGACCGCGCCGGGTCTGGTCACCTACACCAACGTGACGGCGGCGCCGCCAGGAGTGTATCGCCTCCAGGCCAGCGCCTCTAGCCCCGACTTCTCCGGCATCACACCGGCCCAGAGCTGCACGTTCAACGTCGGGCAATTGCCCACGACGGCGTTCTCGGGCGGCACCTACGACCCGGCGACGGGCACGTGGTACCTGCGCACCGACACGCTGACGGGCACGGCCAACCTGACCTTCACCTTTGGCCCGGTTGGCCCCAACGGTGGCCAGGCGCTGATGGGCGACTGGGACGGTGACGGCACCTGGACGCCGGGCCTCTACGACCAGACGCTGGGCCGGTTCTACCTGCGCAACAGCAACAGCACCGGCCAGGCCGATGTGATCTTCGACTTCGGCGCGGCGGTGCCGATCACCAGCACCAACAGCCCGATCGCGCTGGTGGGTGACTGGGACGGCTCGGGTCGCAGCAACGTCGGTCTGTACGACCCGTTCCTGAGCCGGTTCGTGCTCCGGCGCGGGCCCAACACCAACGGGGCGCTCCCGACCGGGGTGATCTACGTCGACTACGGCCAGGGCTCGCAGGTGGGCGCGCTGTATGTGCCGATCGTGCCGATCGCGGGCAACTGGGAAGGCTCGACCGGCCCTACGACCAAGGTCGGCCTCTACGTGCCGAGCCAGAGCCGGTTCCTGCTCAAGCACGCACCGCCGACCAACGGATCGGCTGGCAACGCCGATGCGACGATCACCTTCGGTGATGCCGCGCTCGGCTCGGTCTACCAGCCGCTGGTGGGTGACTGGGACGGCAACGGCAAGTCGGGCGTGGGCCTGTTCCTGCGCACCAACGGCACGTTCTACCTGCTCAACGACACCAGCCCGGGCTTCCGGGTGGTGCCGGCAGCGGACCTGCAGTTCCAGCTGACGGGTCCCACCGCTGCGCTCGGCACCGGCGTCAAGGCGGTGGCGGGCGACTTCAACGGCCCCGCGTCGCGCCAGCGCGCCGGCCGCTAGCACCAGATCAGCGCGGGCCCGATCGGAGGTCGGGCCCGCGCCGAGATCAGGCGCAACGTCAACGCAGCCCTTCATCACCACGGGGATCGATCTCAGGCAGCGCGGACAACGCGCTGCGGGGATCGATCCCCGTGCCGTATCTCGATCCCCGCGCGCGGGGATAAATCCCCGCGCTGAACCCACAAAGCCCCCTTCGGGGGGCTAGAGACATGTTGTTTTCTAGCCCCCGAAGGGGGCTTCGTGCATTCAGCCCGGCTGTAAACGGCCGGGCTGAATGCAGGGCGGTCCATGGGCTGCCAATGCGATCTTCCAGGGAGTACCATCTGTGCCATACTTCCGCCTCTTCTACCACTTCGTCTGGTCGACGAAGGATCGCCTGCCGCTCATCGAGGGGGCAACTCGGACGTTGATCTATCGGGCGATCCCAGCGAAGGTGGTCGAACTGGGCGGTATCCTGCATGCACTCGGCGGCATCGAGGACCATATCCATCTCGTCACGACGCTTCCACCGAAAGTGGCGCCGGCGGCGGCCATCGGGCAGATCAAGGGAAGCACATCACATCTCATCACGCACCGCTCGACCGGCGTAGGTGCCGCGCCCTTCGCCTGGCAAACCGAATACGGCGTCCTCTCGCTCTCCGAGCGACACCTGCCGCTGGTGGTCGCCTACGTCCGCGAGCAAGCCCAGCGCCACGGCGCCAATCGTCTCAACCCCGCCCTCGAACGCTGCAGCGAACCGTAGGGCGAGGCTAAATCCCCACATTGAACCCACAAAGCCCCCATCAGGGGCTAGAAAACAACATGTCTCTAGCCCCCGAAGGGGGCTTTGTGCATTCAGCCCGGCCGTTTACGGCCGGGCACTACGGCCGGGCACTACGGCCGGGCTTTCACTGCCGCGCGATCCGGCCGCGTCTACCGTCGGGGCTTGCGGCGCCGGCGATCGCCGGGCCAACACTCGCCGGGCGGTTGCCGGCGCTTACTGCAAGCCGTAGAGCTTCCAGGTGACGAAGTTGCGCTGGAGGGTGGCGTTGCGGAGCCGATCCGGCGACCACGAGGCGAGATCCACTGCGGGCACGTAGGCGCCCTGGTCCTCGCGGTAACCGCCGAAGGCGACCGCGAGATCGGCCTCGTAGAAGGCCGGGATCGGCCCGAGCCAGTTCATGTACTCCCGCAGCAGCGGCGAGCGCCCGTCCATGAGGTAGCGGAAGAACTGGATGTAGTAGTTGGCGACCTCGGCGCGCCAGCCGGGCGGGCGGGCGCCGAGCATCGTCCTGAGCCAGCCCTCCGGGTCGGGCCCGGTGGCATTGGTGGACGAGAGAAGGAAGGCATCGCCGACCTGGCGGTTGAGCTCAGCCTGGTAGCGATCCACCTCATCCTGGAGCAGGCGCTCCATGGCCTCCGCGTTCTGAACGCCCGCTGTCCCGAGGAGGCCGAGCCCGGCGGCGGTGCCCAGCAAGGTGCCGAGTAGCCCGCGGCGCTTCAGCCGGCCAGTATCCTGTTGCATTGAGCCTGTTGTTCCCCTTTCTGTGACTCGAGACGCCCGGGCCCGCGGCCCAGCACCGCATTGTACCGCACCGAGCCGGGGCGCGCGGCGCCTCCATGTGGCCAACGACGTGCCGGCCCCACACGTTACACCTGCACCGTTCGCCCGCGCTGCGCGACCCGGCAGCTTGACGCGGCGTGGTAGACTCCCGCGTAGAAAGGGGGGGACACCACCTTTCCTCATCTCCCTGCCCAACCATGCGCCACCCCATGTGTCAGAGGGGAGACCTGCCATGCCCGATCCCTTCGTCGACTCGATCGACCACTACCTACGCCGCGTGGCGACGCTCGCAGCTGCGCTGCCTGCCGCCAGCATCGGTGCGTTCGCCCGGCTCCTGCAGCACGTCCGCGACGCCGGTGGGACGATCTTCATCTTTGGCAACGGCGGCAGCGCCGCGACCGCGTCGCACCTCGCCACCGATCTCGCGAAGATCACGCCGCCGGGCGCGCCGCGCTTCCGTGTCATGTCGCTCAATGACAACGCGGCGCAGCTGACGGCCCTCGCCAACGATCTTTCGTACGTCCACGTCTTCGCCGAGCAGCTCCGCGGTCTCGGCCGGCCGGGCGACGCCGCGATCGTCATCTCGGGCAGCGGTAACTCGCCCAACGTGCTCGAGGCCTTGCGCGTCGCACGGGCGGGCGGGCTGATCACCGTCGGCTTGCTCGGCTTCAACGGCGGCCAGGCGCGGGGGCTGGTCGACCTGGCGATAATCGTCGATTCAGCCGAGTACGGACCGATCGAGGACGCGCACCTCATCATCGCGCACGCGGTCGCGACCGCGCTCCGGGCCGACGAGACGCTCGCCGGTAGACGGTCGCCCGCCGTGGCACTCGGCAACGGCGCCCACGCCGGGCCGCACGTCCCGTGAGACGCAATCCGGGCAGCGCATTGACGGGGCCACCGGCTCGCTGCGCCCACACCGCGCCGCAGGTCCTGTGAGACGCACCGCACGGCCCGCGACCGCCGCGTCACTCTCCGGGGGAAGGCGATGCGCTACGACACTGTCTTCGTCGATCGCGACGGGGTGATCAACGTCAACCGCGCCGACCACGTCCGCGCCTGGCACCAGTTCACCTTCCTGCCCGGCAGTCTGGAGGCGCTGGCGCTGCTGCGTCGATCCGGGCGGCGTGTCTTCGTCGTCACTAACCAGGCGATCGTCGCCCGGGGGCTCATCTCCCCGACCGAGCTTGCCCGGCTCCACGCTCGCATGCGCTCCGTCGTGGCAGGCGCCGGCGGCTGGATCGACGCTGTCCTCGTCTGTCCGCATCGGCCGACAGACGGCTGCGCCTGCCGCAAGCCGGCACCGGGACTACTCCAGCACGCGGCAGCCGCACACGCCGTCGAGTTGGCCCGGTCGGTGCTCGTCGGGGATCATCTGAGCGACCTGCTGGCCGCCGAGAGTGCGGGATGTCACTCCTACCTGGTGCTCAGCGGCCGCACCGACGCGGCAGACGTGCCGGCCTTGCCGCCAGGGTGCCTCGGCGTCTTGCCCGACCTGCTCGCGGCCGCGCAGGCGATCGTCACCACCTCCCCGGCGGTTCGCGCTCACACCGAGCAGCCGCGTCGGGGAGACGCCGCGGCCGTGCTGTCGGTGGCCGCCCACGGGAGTGCGCGGTGCTGATCGCCCGGGCACCGGTCCGCATCAGCTTTGCGGGCGGCGGCACCGATCTCGAGGCGTACTACCGCGACCACGGCGGCCTGGTCGTCTCGACGACGATCGACCGCTACTTCTACGTGTTCATCAATCTGAACGGCTCCGAGAGCGTGCAGATCACCTCGTCGGACTATCGCACGTTTTTTCGCCAGCGCCGGGGGCAGCCCATCCTCTGGGACGGAGACCTCTCACTGCCGCGCGCGTTCCTCCACGAGTTCGGGATCGACGCGGGCATCTCGCTCTTCCTCGCCTCCGAGGTGCCGCCGGGCACGGGGCTCGGCTCGTCGAGCACAGTCTCGGTTGCCCTCGCCAAGGCGCTCGGGGCGCTCTGCGGCCTCGCGCTCGAAAACGCCGAGCTGGCGGAGCTGGCCTCCGAGATCGAAATCGAGAAGCTCGGCATGCCGATTGGGCGGCAGGACCAGTATGCCGCGGCGTTCGGCGGCCTCAACATCATCACGTTCGCTGCCGGCCGAGTGGACGTCACGCCGTTGCGGCTCGCGCCCGACGTGGAGCGGTGCCTCGAACGGCGACTCATGCTGTTCTTCACGCGGTCCTCTCGGAGCGCCGCCACGATCCTGCGGGATCAACAGGCGGCCAGCGCCGACGCCCGCAGCGATGCGGTGAGCGCGCTGCACCGGATCAAGGCGATGGCGCGGGAGACGATCGACCTCCTCCAGCGCGGAGACCTGAGCGGCTTCGGCCAGCTACTGCACGAGTCGTGGCTGGCGAAGAAGCGCCTTGCCCGCGGCATCTCCAACTCGCGGATCGATCACTGGTATGATGTGGCACGCGCGGCTGGCGCTGGCGGCGGGAAGCTCACGGGAGCCGGCGGCGGCGGCTTCCTGATGCTGTATTGCGAGGAGCCCCACCAGGAAGCGGTGACCGAGGCACTCGAAGCCGAGGGGCTGGTGCGCATGGATTTCCATTTCGAGCGCGGCGGCGCGACGATCATCATGGACACCATTCCGCGCGTGCGTCCCTTCGGGAACCCGGTCCACGTGCACCGTGCCCTGGCGCGCCAGCGCCGGGGCGCCCCGGTTGGCCACGCCGACCGGGGGGAGCAGACGGCGTGACGGAGGCGGGAGCGGTGCCAACGTCGGGACGGTGCCACGTGGCGCGACGCCTGGTCACGGTGCTCGCCGCGCTCGACGCGGCCGCGCTGCTGGTGGCGTTGACCGTCGCCGGCGTCGCCCGGCTCTCGATCGAGGAGCTGCTGCCGCTGACGAGTCTGTCGATTGAGCGCCATTTCGTCGTGTCGCTGCTGCTCATCCCGGTCGTCCTGGCGCTCTACCGCGCGCAGGGCCTCTATGATCTCGACCACATCCTCGTGGGCACGCGCGAGTACGCGCGCCTCGCGCACGCGGTGACGTACAGCCTGGTCATAGCGTTGGCGATCTCCTATTTCGCCGGTGCGGAGCCAATCTTCTCTCGGTCCTGGCTGCTGCTGGTCTGGGTCAGCGCGATTGCCTGCGGCGGGGCGACGCGCTTCGCGGTGCGTCGCATTGTCCGCCGCCTGCGACGGCGGGGCTGGCTGCGCACCCGGGTCGTCATCGTCGGCGCGGCGCCGCTGGGAATCGCGATCGCCCAGCAGCTCGGCGCGGCGCACAACGAGGGCATCGACGTCATCGGCTTTCTGGACGAGTATGTGCCGCTCGGCCATCCGCTCGTGAACGGGTTGAACGTCATCGGCCGGCCGGGCGACCTCCTCCACGGCCAGCTTCTCGAAGGGGTCGATGAATACATCATCGTTCCCGAGGCGCTCCCGCATGAGCGGCTGAACGCGTTGATGCGTCTGATGGTGTCGAGCCGGAGCCAGCACGTCGTGCTGCGCCTGGTGGTCGGGCAAACCGAGCTGCTGACCAACGGTCTGCAGCTCGTCCAGCGTGGCCACGTCCCGCTCGTCCGGCTCGAGCCGGCGCGCATCACCGGCCTAGAGGGGGTGCTGAAGCGCGGGTTCGATCTGATCGTGGCCGCCGGCGCCCTGTGCCTGCTCAGCCCGCCCGCACTCGCGGCGCTGCTGCGCGCCAAGCTCCTCAGTCGGCAGCCGCTACTCGATCGCATCACTCTGCGCGCGCCAGGCGATCGACGAGTCGACGTGCG
>JBHOQZ010000681.1:0-1659 GCA_042408635.1 Chloroflexota bacterium | reverse complement strand
CGCACTGCGCCCAGCCAGGTCGGCACGAGCGGCCGCCGCAGGCACAGCCGCGCGTTGGGCGCGTCGGGGTCGAGCCCGAGCAGGCTCGCCAGCAGCATCAGCGGCGTGCCAGCCGCCCAGGCCTGCGGCGAGCAGGCGACGGGGTAGCGGACCGGGCTACGGTAGGCGTGGCGCGGCAGCCCGCACAGGAGCTCCGGCAGGCGGTCGTAGGCGAAGTGGCTGCCGGTGTCGAACAGCGCCGCCGCCACCCGCTCGGCCGCCTCGTCCGCGCCGTAGCGGCGGAAGCCGGCGACCGCGATCGCATTGTCGTGCGGCCAGACCGTGCCCAGGTGGTAGCCGACCGGGTTGTAGCGCACGGCGTCGGCGCTGAGGGTGCGGATGCCCCAGCCCGAGAACATGTCGGGCTGCATGAGGCGTTGGGCGGTGCGTCGGCCGCGCTCCGCCTGGGCCAGCCCCGTCCAGAGGACGTGGCCGGGGTTGGAGGTGACCACGCGTAGCGGACGCTTCTGGCCGTCGAGCGCGAGCGCATAGCAGCCCAGGTCGTCGAGCCAGAAGTCGCGCTCGAACTGCCTGCGCAGCCGCTCGGCGATCGCCTCTTGATGCGCCGCGTCCTCGGGGCGACCCAGCGCGCGGTAGACGGCGGCCAGCGCGCGGCGCCCCGCCCAGGCGTAGGCCTGCACCTCGACCAGCGCGATCGGCGGCTCGGCTAGCGACCCGTCGGCGTGGACGATGCCGTCCCACGAATCCTTCCAGCCCTGGTTGATCAAGCCGCGCTCTGTCCGGCGGGCGTACTCGACGTAGCCATCGCCATCGAGGTCGCCGTACTCGTCGAGCCAGCGCGCAGCCGCCTCGAGGTGCGGCAGCAGCATCGCCAGCGTGGCCCGGTCGTCGGTCCAGGCGAGGTAGGCCCCAGCCAGAACCAGGAAGAGCGGGGTGGCATCCACGCTGCCGTAGTAGGGCGAGTGGGGCACCGCGCCGAGCCGCGCCAGGTCGCCCACGCGCAGCTCATGGAGGATCTTGCCCGGCTCCTCGTCGGCGGCCGGGTTCTGGCGCCGACCCTGGTAGCGCGCCAGCACGAGCAGCGTCTCGCGCGCCGTCTCGGGGTCGTAGGGCAGGAGCTGGAGCGCGGTGATGAGGCTGTCGCGCCCGAACAGCGCCGCGTACCAGGGCACCCCCGCCGCGATGTAGTCGCCGCGCGGGCTGCGCGAGCGCAGCATGTGCAGGTCGGCGAAGGCGCGCCGGACGACCGCGTTCGCCGCCGCATCACCGAGCTCGACGACCGTGTGGCGCGCTTCCCACTCGCCCAGCTCGGCCCGGCGGGCACGCTCGAGCGCGTCGACGTCGACCGGGCCGGGCGCCAACTCGTCGCAGGCACCCTCGCTCGCTCTGACCGCGATCTGGAGCGAGAGCCGCAGCACCCCGCGCCCGCCGAGCGCCACGCTGTACTCGGCGCCCTCGGGCGTGAGCGAGTTCGGCGGCGGATCGAAGCGCACGCAGGTGGTGCGTACGTGGCCGTCCTCCGCCACGTGCTCGAAGGTGAGCCGCGCGCCGTCCAGCGCCGGCTGGAGGCGCCACTCCGGCGCGCGCGACAGAAACCCCCGCACGTCGAAAATGTCGGCGAAGTCGGCCGCGAGCAGGACGCGCAACCGCAGCGTGACC
>JBHOQZ010000663.1:0-3005 GCA_042408635.1 Chloroflexota bacterium | reverse complement strand
CCCTCTTCATCACCCCCCTCAGGCGCCGACCACGGCCGGGGGCGGGGCGCTCCAGGTGGCTCCCTATTGGGACACCGACCTGTCGAGGTAGGGCGCCACACTCCGAGAGTAGCCGGGCGGCGGGCCGTGGACGGTTTCTGGACGCCCGCGGCCTATACTGGCCGGCAGACACGGGACCGGGCGACCGGGGCGCGCCCAGGCGCGGCCACGCCGGCGAGGGGAGAACGACGACGATGTGCGGGCAGGCTGAACGACAGGGTGGGGAACCGGCCACAGACGGTCGGGACGGGTTGAGCCGCGGCGGCGATCGCTCCGGCCGCCGGCGAGCGGTCATGGTACAGCGGGGCTGGTCGGCGGGGCTGGTGCTCCTGCAGGCGCTGGCGCTGCTGACTCCGGGCGCCTGGCCCCCCCTGACAACCGCGCCCCAAGGCGAGGTGGTGGCCGCGCCGCTCCCCACGGGCACACCGGCCGCCAATTCAGCAGGGCCGGTGGGTCCGGCGCCGCTGGGGGGCGGGGTGCGGTTCGACGGCTCGGCGGCTCCCAGTGCGGGGCCGCGCGATGTGCGGGCGCCGAGCTGGCTCGACTACTACAACGGCGTGCGGGCGCTGGCCGGGCTCGGTCCGACGACCGAGAACACAACCTACAGCGCCAATGCCCTGCTCCACAGCCAGTACATGGTGAAGAACACCGTGCTGGCCCACGACGAGAACCCCGCCCTGCCGGGCTACACCACGGGCGGCAACGACGCCGGGCGCAACGGCAACGTCGCGCTCGGCGTCAGCTTCCCGAACAACATCTACACCGACGAGGACTGGATCAACGGCTGGTTCGTCACCCCGTTCCACCTCATCCACATGGTCGATCCGCGCCTCACCCAGGTGGGGTACGCCAGCTACGCCGAGCAGCGCGGCGGCAACTGGATCGTCGGCGCCACGTTCGATGTCTCGGCCCAGCGCCTGACGACGCCGCCGTTCAGCGGCCGCACGACGCCCATCATGTACCCGGGGAACGGCGCGACGCTGACGCCTGGCCCGTCATTGACCAACACCCTCTACAGCTACACAGGCCGCGAGAGTCCACCGCCGCCGTCGCGCTGCGCGGCCTGGGACCAGAAGGTCGGTGCGCCGATCGTGCTGATGCTGCCGAGCGCGGTGACGAGCGTCAGCTCGCACTCGGTCACGCGCAACGGCGCCGCCATCGAGTCGTGCCGCTTCAGCCAGCTCGACTACACCGACGACATCGCGGAGGACGGCTCCGACGGCACCTCGCTCGGCCGCCAGCTCCTGGCCTACTACAACGCCATCGTCGTCATGCCCAAGCAGCCGCTCACCGACGGCGGCACCTACGCCGTGTCGATCGTCGCCAACGGCACGACCTATACCTGGACGTTCTGCACGCGCGGGGGCAACTGCTCCGGCGGCAACAACCCAACGCCCACGCCGACCAGCACCCCGTCTAACCGCACGCCGACGCCCACGTCGACGACCCAACCCTCAGGCACGATCCCGGCCAACCCCTCGGTGCAGGGCAACCTGCGCTTCATCACCCCGGTGCGCGTGCTCGACACCCGGCCGACGAACCAGGCGGACGGCATCGTGACCACTGGCTTCCGCCCCGATGGGCAGCAGATCCAGGCGAGCCCCTTCAACCCCCGCGACGTGCGCAGCTTCGGCATCGGCGGCCGGACCTTCGCGGGCACGCTCATCCCCAGCGACGTCACCGGCATCCTCGCCAACGTCACGGTGGTGCCCGTGCCGGGGCGCTCGCTGCAGAGCTCGGAGCCGGGCAACGCCTACGTCACCGTCTACGCCGGCAACATCCCCGGCGTGCCCACGGCATTCACCGTGCCGCTCAACGACGATATCCCGATCTCCTTCAACTTCACGGCCGTGAGCCTGCCGACCTCGGGGCCCGATGCCGGCACAATCGACGTCTTCTCGACGGACGCCGTCGACGTGGTGATCGACGTGGTGGGCTACTACAGTCCCTCGAACCCGGCCGGGGTGGGCGGCCTGCGCTTCATCTCGCCAGTGCGCGTGGTCGACACCCGCCCGACGAACCAGGCGGACCAGATCTTCACGGTCGGCTTCAACAGCGACGGTTCGCCGCTCCAGCCGGGCCCGGTCCAGGCCGACACCAGGCGCCTCTTCAAGATCGCCGGGCAGACGTTCTCGGGCACACAGATCCCGGCCAACGCCACCGGCATCCTCGCCCACATCACCAACATCCAGGAGGGGGCGAGCGGCGGCTTCGTCACGCTCTTCCCGGCCGGGTCGACCCTCCCGAAGGCCTCGACGCTCAACCCGGTGACACCGATCGCTTTCAACAGCGCCATGCTCGGCCTGCCGACGTCGGGCAGCGCACCCGGCTCGATCGCCGTCTTCTCGAAGACGACCGCCCACGTCGCCATCGACGTGATGGGCTACTTCGTGCCGGGCGACACCGCGGGCGGCACGCTCACGCTCGTGACCCCGCTGCGCGTGCTCAACACCACCGCGAACCTCGGCGGCCCCATCGGCTTCACCGCCAGCGGCGCGCCGATCGCCGCCAACCCGCTCGCGCCGCGCACTACGACGCGCTACAGCCTGGGCGGGCGCACCTTCGCCGGCTACCAGGTGCCGGCCGACGTCAAGGGGATCCTGGCTAGCGTCACGATCGGGGGCAGCCCGACGGGCGGCTTCCTGACGCTGCTGCCGGGCGATGCCCCCGACGGCCGGCCGAACGTGTCGACCGTGAACCCGGTCACCCCGGCGGCCGCTGGCTTCTGGGCGAACCCGGTGCCCTCGGCCGGCACGTTCGCGCTCTACCTGGAGGGCGACGCGCCGCGCGACGTGATCGTGGACCTCGTCGGCTTCCTGCGCTGACCGGATCCAACCCCGCCTGGCTCTCGGCCGGCGAGCCGACTGCGGCGGCGCGGCTGGTCGATAGCCGGTGTGGCGCCGGCCAAGCGGACGATGCCGTCCGTGCGGCCGATGCCAGCCGAAGCGGGGCGCCGGGTGGGATCG
>JBHOQZ010000658.1:0-5811 GCA_042408635.1 Chloroflexota bacterium | reverse complement strand
CGCAGCGCCTCATCGACCGGATCCTTGCCCGGGCGCGGGAGGTGTTCGGGGCGGCCTTCGCCGGACTCGATCTGTGGGAGCCCGAGGCGGGTGCCTACCGCGTCACGGCGGCCCACGACGACCCTGGGTTCGGGCAGCTTCGCTACATCGCGCCGGGCGAGGGGCTCAACGGCCTAGTGGTGGCACGCGGGGAGGTCGTCATCGTGGCCGACTACCTCCAGTCAGGCCACGCACTGCCGCAGCTCCTGTGTGCCGACGTCGGCCCGAGCATGGGCGCGCCGATCCGGTTGGGGGAGGAGATCGTCGGCTCCCTGATCGTGCAGGCGCGCCGCGGCGCCCAGCCCTACACGGCGGTCGACGGCGAGCTGCTCGCCTCGCTGGCCGACCTCACCAGCGTCGCGCTCGCGAACGCGCGTACGCTGCGGGCGCTCGAACTGGAGGTCGCCGAGCGACGGCGGGCGCAGGCCGAGCGGCAGGCGGGCGAGGCGCGTCAGCGGCTCCTCGTGGAGACGATTCAGGAGCAGACCTCGCTCTACCAGACGCTGCTGCAGGCGCAGAGCGACCTGGGCGAAGGGGTGCTGATCCACACGGGCGTGCGGCTGCGCTATGTCAACGAGGCGCTTTGCCGGATCACGGGCTACAGCCGGGCCGAGCTGCTGGCCCTGTCGGCCTGGTGGCAGATCGTCGCCCCAGAGGAACGGGAGCGGGTGCAGCGGTACGGGCAGGCGCGCCTGCGCAGCGCGAGCGCGCCACCCCACTACGAGACCCTCCTGCTCACCCGCGACGATCGCCGGATTCCGGTCGAGGTCGCGGCCAAGGCCGTCACAATCAGCGGACAGGTCGAGGTGCTGGCGATTGTGCGCGACATTACCGCCCGCCGGCAGACCGAGGCAGCCTTGCGCGACACCACGGCCCGCCTGGTCCAGGTGCTTGATGTTCTGCCCGAGGGGCTGCTCATCCTTGATGCCGATGGCCGCATCGTGATGTACAACGCCACGGCCATGGAGGGGCGCCGCACCGCCGGCATCCCCTTGGTCGAGCGCTTCCCGCTGGCGGGATCACGCCGGGCGGACGGCTCACCCTATCCCCCGGATGAGGCGCCGATCGCGCGCGTCCTGCGCCGGGGCGAGGTGGTGCGCGGGGAGCAGTTGCTCATTCCGGTCGAGGACGGCCGGCTGGCCCCGGTGCTCGTCAACGCAGCGCCGCTGCGCGATGCCGCTGGGGCCACCGTGGGCGCCGTCGTGGCGTTTCAGGACATCTCGCGGCTACGCCAGGCGGAGGCGTCGGTACGGGCGGCCGAGACGTTCCTCGACTCGATCGTCGAGCACCTGCCGACGATGCTCTTCGTCAAGCGCGCCGACAATCTGCGGTTCGTCCGGCTCAATCGGGCGGGCGAGGAGCTGCTGGGAATCGCGCGCGAGGAGCTGCTGGGCAAGACCGACTGCGAGCTTTTCCCGCCCGAGCAGGCCGCCGCCTTCCAGGCCAGGGATCGCCGGACGCTGGCGGAATGCGCGCTGGTGGATATCCCCGAGGAGGTGATCCAGTCCCGTCACCTCGGGCCCCGGCTGCTGCACACGCGCATGGTGCCCATCCTCGACGAGCACGGCCAGCCCCGCTTCCTGCTCGGCGTCTCTGAGGACATCACGGAGCGACGTCGGCTCGAAGAGCAGCTCGTGCAAGCGCAGAAGCTCGAAGCGGTCGGGCGGCTGGCCGGCGGTGTCGCTCACGACTTCAACAACCTGCTCAACCTCGTCATCGGGTTCGGCGAGCTGCTGGCCGACGACCACCGCCTCGATCCCGCCCTCCAGCCGTTCGTGCGCCAGATCATCGCCGCCGGAGAGCGCGGCACCGCCCTGACCGAGCAGTTGCTCGCCGTTGGACGGCGGCAGCTCGCGGCGCCCACGGTGCTCGACCTCAACGCGGTCATGACCGGCGCCAGCCAGCTCGTGCGTCGGCTGCTGGGGGAGGACGTGGCGCTGCGGGTTCAGCTCTCCCCGACCCCGTGCTGGGTGAAGATGAGCCACAGCCATCTTGAGCAGATCCTCTTCAACCTCGCGCTCAACGCCCGCGACGCCATGCCCGACGGCGGCACGCTCACGATCCGCACCGAGCTCGGCCACATGATCCGCCCGGGCGGGGTCCGTCCGGGCACCCTCCCGGCTCCGGGTGGGGCCGGCGAGGCTACCGACGCCGGGACCGGGCCCGCGATCGAGGCGGCGCTCCTCATCGTCTCGGACACCGGCGTTGGCATGGACGAGACCACGCGCGGCCGCATCTTCGAGCCCTTCTTCACGACAAAGCAGCCCGGTCGCGGCACGGGGCTGGGTCTCGCCTCCGTCTACGCCATCGTGCAGCAGAGCGGCGGGCAGATCACTGTCGACAGCGCTGTCGGAGCAGGCACCACCTTCCGCATTGCGCTCCCGCTCGTGCCGACCGAGGCGGCGGTCGACCCACCCCAACCGATGGCCACCCCGGTTCCCCCCGAAACCCGGTCCGGTACGATCCTGCTGGTCGAGGACGAGCCGAGGCTGCGCCTGTTCGCCCGCCATGCGCTCGAGAGCGCGGGCTACCGGGTCCTGGACGCCGCCAATGCGCGCGACGCCCTGGCGCTGGAGGAACTACACGACGGCACCATCGACCTGCTGCTGACTGACGTCGTCATGCCGGGCCTGAGCGGCCGTGCGTTGGCCGAGCAGCTCTGCGCCCGCCGCCCGGGCCTGCGCGTGCTGTACGTATCCGGCTATGCCGACGACGCCGTGCTCCGGCGCGGCATCGAGCGCTCGATCGTCAACTTCCTGCCCAAACCGTTCCGGCTGGCCGAGCTGCTGGCGGCCGTGGCACGCGCGCTCGAGGGGCCGGTCGACGACGCGGTGCGGTCATAGCCGTCGCCCGGCCCACCGGATCAGGCCAGCCGCCCGACGCGCCAGAGGTGGGCGAGGTGGCTCCTCAAGTGCCGGCGCCGCTACGGCGCCGGAGGTCGTGGAGCTCGCCAAGCACCTGGAGAATGGCGCGGACGACCGCCGGATCGAACTGACGTCCGCATTGGCGCCGGATCTCCTCGACGGCATCCGACCAGGGGAGCGCGCGGCGGTAGGGGCGATCGGTCGTCATCGCGTCGAGCGTGTCGGCGACCGCGAAGATACGGGCGCCGAGGTGGATCGCCTCTCCGCTCAACCCGCTCGGATAGCCGCGACCGTCCCAGCGCTCGTGGTGGTGAAGCACGATCGTGGCCGCCTCGCGCAGAAACGGCAGCGATTGCAGCGCCGCCCAGCCGATCTCGGGGTGCCGGCGCATCTCGCGCCATTCGGCCTCGGTGAGCGGGCCGGGCTTGAGCAGGATGCTGTCGGGCACGCCGATCTTGCCGATGTCGTGGAGCAGAGCGCCGCGGCGGAACACGTCGAGCTCATCGCCGCGGACGCCCATCGCCACCGCGATCCGCTCGGTGTAGGCGGTCACGCGCTGGGAATGGCGCTGCGTCGAGCGGTCGCGCATGTCGATGAGGCTGACCATCGCGTCCATGGTGCCTTCCCAGGCCTGGCGCAAGAGGCGCGCGCTCTCGCGCTCGGCGTGGAAGGCGCGGGTGAGGTCGCGGGCGTAGTAGAGCGCCTGATCGTAGGCCGCCCGGAGCAGCGCCATGTCTTCGGCAGGCTCCAAAGCGCTTTGCGGCGGCAGTCGATCCGCCGCCGCGTTCGCCGCCGGCGTCGCCTCCGATTGCCCCTCAGGCTGCTGGGGCTCGTCCTGGGTCGTCTTCCCCATCCCCACATCCACCAAACCACCAGGTCCGCCTGCTATTGTAACGACGTTCCTGCGAGTCCGTCGCCAGCAGGCGCGCGCGGAATGGGTCCGAGCCGACCTGATGCTCGGTGAAAGCCGCCGGCCCCCCGCCGACGAGAGCGGGGGGCCGGTGCTGGTGCTGGATCGGCTGCAACTGGTCGGGGCGAGAGGATTCGAACCTCCGACCACCTGCACCCCATACAGGTGCGCTACCAAACTGCGCTACGCCCCGATCTGGCCCAATGATACCAGAAACGGCGCCGCGGGGCCAGTGCGCCGGGTCGAGGGCTCTCCGCACGTCTGGGTGACAGCCACGCGGTCGCGCGGGGTAAACCGCCGTTAGGCTACTGGCTCACCCACCACTCGTGGACGTTCCACAGAATGGCAGGCGTCCAGCCGCTGTAGGTCACGCCCTGGAGGCGCTTGTTGGCCGCCTGGAGCGGGTTTGGCGAGTAGAGGAACACCCAGGGCACCTCGTCCTGCAGCGCCTGCTGCACGGCGTCGTAGATCTCCTTGCGCGCCTCGAAGCGCGACTCGCGCAGGCCGCGGTCGAGCAGGTCATTGAGGCGAGGGTTGTCGAACTTGCCATAGTTGAGCGGTCCACCGGCCCGGAACGCCGAGGAAACGTCGGGGTCGAACAGCGCCGACCAGCCGACGAGGCGCAGGGCATATTTCCCCTCGCGCGCCTCGGCCTGGAGCGTGGGGAAATCCATCTTCTGGATGCGGACCTTGAACCCGATCGCGTCGAGGTTCGCCTTGACGATGTCGGCTGAGCGCTCGCGCGTCAGGTTTCCCGTCGGCACTGAGAGCTGGAGCTCGGTGTTGAAGTCCCAGCCTGCTTCCTCGAGGAGTTGCCGCGCCCGCTGTGGATCGTACGGCACGGTTTTCAGGCTCCGGTCGTAGTAGGGTGAAAGCGTCGGTATCGGGCCATTCTGTACAGCGCCCTGGCCCTTGAGGAGGTGGTCGACCATGAGCTGCCGATTGATGCCGTAGACCAGCGCCTGGCGCACGCGCTTGTCGGCCAGCGCCGGGTGCGAGGTGTTGATGTCCATGAACTGGAAACCGACGCCCGCGATCGAGTAGGCATTGAGGTTCGGCAGCGCCTTGATGCGTTCCCAGTCGTCGAGCGGGATATCCCCGATGCCGGGGCCGGCAGTCATATCGACCTCGCCCTTTTCGAGGTTGGCGACCATGACCTGGGGCGCGACGACGCGCACGATGATCTTCTCGAGGCGCGGCCGGCCGAGGTAGTAGTCCGGGTTGCGCTCGTACTCGATGAACTGGCCGGTCTCGTAGCGCACGAACCTGAACGGACCGTTGCCGACGGTCGGCCGCTGGAAGTAGTCGGCCGCCGCGAGATCCTGGGGCGCAACCGTCTCCAGGAGGTGGCGGGGCAGCGTGCGCACCTGGTAGCCGAACTTCTCGAGCACGTAGAGCTGATCCACCGGCTGCTTCATGGTGAGCCGGATCGTCTTGTCGTCGATGACCGTGATGCCCAGCTCCGCGTCCCCGTCGCGCCGGCCGCTGGCGTTGGTCCCAGCCAGCGCCGCCAGGTTCGTGCCCTGGGTCGAATCGGTCTTCGGGTCGGTCATGATGCGCAGCGTGTATTCGTAATCCCCGGCCGTCACGGGCCGGCCATCGTGCCACTTGGCGTTCTTGTTGATGGAGAAGGTGACCTGCCGGTTGTCCGCCGAGAACTCCCACCGCTCGGCCAGCTTCGGCACGTACTTCACGTTCGGGTCGACCGTGACGAACGCGTCGAGGATGGGGTAGGTCGCGTAGGTCGTGTACCACGAATCGGTGTTGACCGGCGAGAAGTTCGTCGGCGGGCTCCACATCCCGACCGTCACGACGCCACCGTCGCGCGGCGACGCCCCTGAGGGTAAAGCCGCTGGGGAGGCGACCGCAGCGACCCCACCGGCCGCCGGGGAGGTGACCGGCGAGGCTGCCGACGGCACGAGCGGTTGCGCGGCCGTCGGACTCGGCGCGGCCGCAGCGCCGGCGGTGGGGCCGGCCGCCAGAGGCGCGCTCGACGGC
>JBHOQZ010000653.1:0-5866 GCA_042408635.1 Chloroflexota bacterium | reverse complement strand
CCCCGCAGCAAGTGTACTGCGCCGGGTCGCGGCGAAGCGGTGATGGCGGCCACGTTGCCGGCCGCGACGGCAACCTGACCAGGGCGCGGCGCCGCACCGGGCGCCGGCTGGAAGCCGATGTCCCCCGGCGGGTGCGGATGGACGTGGGGCGAGGGGAGGGTAGGGCATGGGCAAGTTGCGACTCGGGCTGGTGCTGCCCACCGGCGAGGGCTGGCTGGGGCGTGGACGCACCGCGCGCTGGACGGAGCTGCGCGAGCTGGCGCGGCTTGCCGAGGCGGTGGGGTTCGATGCGCTCTGGGTGGCCGACCACCTGCTCTTCCGCGACTCGCCCCGCATGCTCGCGCCACTGGGCGAGAACCGCGGCATCTGGGAGGCGTGGACGCTGCTCGGCGCGCTCGCGGCCGCCACCGAGCGCGTCACCCTCGGCCCGTTCGTCACCCCCACCGGCTTCCGCAACCCGGCCCTCCTCGCCAAGCTGGCCGACACGCTCGACGAGGTCGCGGGCGGGCGGCTCGTGCTCGGCCTCGGCGCCGGGTCGCGCCCGCCCGAGTACGCGGCTTTCGGCTACCCCTACGGCGCGCTGGTCAGCCGCTTCGCCGAGGCGCTGGCGATCGTCGTACCGCTCCTGCGCACGGGGCGCGTCGACTTCCAGGGACGCTACTACGCCGCGCGCGACTGCGAGCTGCGCCCGCGCGGTCCCCGGCCGCACGGGCCGCCCATCCTGATCGGCGGGCACGGGGCGCGCGTGCTGGGGCTGGCGGCGCGCTGGGCCGACCGCTACAACACCGCCTGGCACGAGCGCCCCGAGCCGATGGTCGAGCGGTTTGCGGCCGTGGCGGCTGCCTGCCGCGCGGTCGGGCGCGACCCGGCCACGCTCGGGCGCACCTGCGGCGTCTTCGTGGCGCTGCCGGGCCTCGCCACCGGCGCGACCGGGATGCGCGAGAACCCCGTCGGCGGCAGCCTGGACGAGATCGCCGAGCGCCTCCACGCGCTCCACCTGGCCGGCGCGGAGGAGCTGATGCTGTTCCTCGATCCGCGCGACCGACACGGTGTCGAGCGGTTCGCGGGCGTGGTCGAGCGCCTCTGGCGGCTGGTGGGGGGCTGAGGTCGGGGCGGGGAGCTACCGGGGCGGGCGGTGGGCGCGCAGGGCGAGGCCGGTGAGGATGGCGACGGTGACGGCGCCCATCAGGAGGAGCGCGACGAGGCGCTGACGCTCGTCGAACGGCAGCAGCGCGAGCGTGCCGAACAGCGCGCAAAGGCCGTAGACCAGCAGCACGATTCGCCGCTGCGACCAGCCGAGATCCAGCAGCCGGTGGTGGAGGTGGCGGCGGTCACCCGAGAGCGGGGAGGCGCCGCTGCGCACGCGCTGGACGATCACCCAGGCGACGTCGAGGATCGGCACCCCCACCACCAGCAGCGCGGTCGCCAGCTTGGCGCCGCCGATGAACGAGAGCACCGCCAGCGCGAAGCCGAGCGGGTAGGTCCCGACCGAGCCCATGAAGATCGAGGCCGGGTGGAAGTTGAAGCGCAGGAAGCCCAGGCTCGCCCCGGCGAGCGCGAGCGCGAGCGCCGCGATGCTGAGCTGGTCGAGCGAGTAGGCGCGCACCGCCAGGATGAGCGCGCCGATAGCGACCACGCCCGCCGAGAGCCCATCGAGCCCGTCCACCCAGTTGATCGTGTTCATCATGCCGAGGATCCAGAAGAGGGTGAAGGCGTAGGCGATGACGGCCGGCAGCTCGAATGGCAGCCCGAACGGGTTCTTCACCACGTCCACGAGCATGCCGCCGCCGAGCACCGCGATCGCCGCGATCGCGGTCTGGCCGAGGAACTGCGGGTAGGGCCCGAACGGGCGGACGTCGTCGAGCAGCCCGAAGGCGGCCGCGGCGGCGCAGCCGATCAGCAGGGCGGCCACCCGCCGCCACTCGTCGTCGGCGTGGGGGATCGGTAGGACGAGGCTGAGGAGGGCGGCCAGGGTGAAGCCGGCCCAGATGGCGAGCCCGCCGATCCGGGGGATTGGCTTGGCGTGGTTGTGCTTGGCGTGGCCGGGCACGTCGAAGAGGCCGAAGCGGCAGGCGAGCCGGCGCACGAGCGGCGTCAGCGCCAGCGTGATCCCCGCGGCGGCAACCGCGACCGCCGCCAGGTAGAGCGTGTTCACTGTCCGCCTGTCCCGGCTGCTAGGCCGTGCCGAACTGGCGGTCGCCCGCGTCGCCCAGCCCCGGCACGATGTAGCCGAACTCGTTGAGGTGCGAGTCGACCGCGGCGACGTAGATCTCGACGTCGGGGTGCATGCGCTCCATGCGCCCGATCCCCTCGGGCGCCGCGATCAGGCCGACGTACTTGATCGGGTGGGCGCCCCACTGCTTGAGGATGTCGACCGCCGCCACGGCCGAGCCCCCGGTCGCGAGCATCGGGTCGAGCACGAGCGAGAGGTTCACCCGCCCCGCCCGCGGCAGCTTGTTGTAGTAGGTGACCGGCTGCAGGGTGCGCTCGTCGCGGTAGAGGCCGAGGTGCCAGACCTCGGCGCCCGGCAGCATTTCGAGCGCGGCCTCCACCATGCCCAGCCCCGCCCGCAGGATTGGGATCAGCCCGACCCGCCCGTCCACCCGATGCCCCAGCGCCGGGCCGATCGGCGTCTCGACCTCCACCGGGCGGGTGGGCAGGTCGGCCGTCGCCTCGTAGAGCAGCAGCCGCGTCAGCTCGCGCACGACGTCGCGGAACTGGTGCGGCAGGGTGCGCCGGTCGCGCAGGAGCGTGAGCTTGGCGAGCACGAGCGGGTGCTCGCTGACGTGAACGCTCATGGCCCGCAGTATAGGGCTTCCCTGACCCTCGAACAATCCTGAACCGGCGCCAACGCCGCCGGCGGGCGGCCGGCCGCGGGGGCATCCTGGGCCGGAGGTCGATTGTTCGGTGCAAGGCGCTCTGGTATCCTGTGGGGAATAGGTTGCGGGCGGATTCTGGCGCGGACCGCGCGGACCTCAGCGTCGAGGTCTGCCGGGCGCGCCCAAGTGGAGTTCAACGGAGCGGCGCAATGGAGCACCTTTCCCGCTATCAGCCCCAGCACAACGAACGCAAGCAGCTTCGCCATGCCTACGGGTTCGACGACGTGGCGCTCGTGCCGGGCGACGTCACGATCAACCCGAACGCGGTCGACGTCTCGACCGGGATCGGTCCCTACCGCCTCGCCATCCCGTTCCTGGCCGCGGCGATGGACGGCGTCGTCGATCCGCGTTTCGCGGTCCGCTTCGGGCGGGCCGGCGGGCTGGCCGTGCTCAACCTCGAAGGGGTCCAGACCCGCTACGAGGACGCCGACGCGATCCTCGAGGCGATCGCGGCCGCGCCCGGCGCGGAGGCGACCGCCCTCCTCCAGCGCGTCTACCAGGAGCCGATCAAGGAGCACCTGATCGCCCGCCGGATCCAGGAGATCAAGGCCGGCGGCGTCCTGGCCGCGGCCTCGGTGACGCCCCCGAGCGCCGCCTCGCTCGGCCCGGTCGCGGTCGAGGCCGGCCTCGACATCCTCGTCGTCCAGTCGACGGTGACGACGGCGCGGCACATCTCCTCCAGCTACCGGCAGCTCTCGTTCAGCGAGCTGTGCAACGAGCTGGATGTGCCGATCGTGGTCGGCAACTGCGTCACCTACAGCGCCGCCTACGAGCTCATGGAGACGGGTGTGGCGGCGCTGCTGATCGGCGTCGGGCCCGGCGCCGCCTGCACGAGCCGCGAGGTGCTCGGCATCGGCGTGCCGCAGGTGACCGCGACGATCGACTGCGCCGCCGCGCGCGACAGCTTCTACCGCGAGACCGGGCGACGCGTGGCGATCATCACCGACGGCGGCATGCGCACCGGCGGCGACATCTGCAAGGCAATCGCGGCCGGCGCCGACGCGGTGATGCTCGGCTCTCCTTTTGCCCAGGCGGTCGAGGCGCCGGGCCGCGGCAACCACTGGGGCATGGCGACGCCGAACGCGGCGCTGCCGCGCGGCACGCGCATCCGCGTCGGCCAGCAGGCGCCGCTCGAGCAGATCCTCTTCGGCCCGACCAGCCGCACCGACGGCACGCAGAACCTGGTCGGCGCGCTGAAGAACTCGATGGGCGTCTGCGGCGCGCAGACGATCCAGGAGATGCAGCAGGTCGAGATGATCATCGCGCCCTCGATCAAGACCGAGGGCAAGATCTGGCAGCTCGCGGGCGCGAACAAGTAGCCGGTCCGCTCCCCGTCTCGGTCGGCGGATACATCTGCCCGCGCGGGGCCTGTCTCCTGGCGTGATCTCAGTGCGCCGACGGCGCTGGGCGCGTTATGATCGCGCCCTCCTTCAGCACGAGCGCGGGGCGGGCGAGCGCGGCCAGGTCGCGCGTCGGGTCGCCCGGCACGGCGATGATGTCGGCGCAGAGGCCGGGGCGCAGCCGGCCGCGCTCGCCCGCGATCTGGAGGAGGTAAGCGGCGCGGCCGGTGGCGGCGTGGATCGCCTCCAGCGCCGACAGGCCGACGCGCTGGAGTTCGGCCAGCTCACCCCAGAAGGTGTCGAACCGGGTGAAGCGCCAGCCGGCGTCGTTGCCCGCGACCAGCGGCACGCCCGCCTCGAGGTAGCGCCGGATCACCTCGCGCCCGCGGGCGAGCCGCGCCTCGGCGCCGGCCAGGTAGGCGCGGTCCGCTGGCGTCGCGTCCGGGCGCGCGCGGATGCCCTCGTAGGCGTCGAGGCCGACCTGGAGGGTGGCGGTGACGTAGACGCCGCGCTCGGCGATCCGCTCCCCGGCGCGCGGGACGTACTCGACCGACATGTCCGGTCGGTAGCAGGAGGCGTGCTCGATGCCGTCGGTGCCGGCGTCGAGCGCGCGGTGGATGCTCGCGGTGGCGATGCAGTGGCAGGCGGCGCGCCGGCCGATGTTGTGCGCCTCGTCGATCGCCGCGCGCAGCTCCTCGGTCGTGTAGGCGGGGAACTGGGGGAAGGTGCCGAGTGTGCCGCCGCCGGCCGCCATGATCTTGATGAAGTCGGCGCCCTCCTTGATGAGCTGCCGCGCCGCCACGCGCATCCCGTCGACGCCGTCCGCCTCTCCGCCGAAGTAGTGGCAGTGGCCGCCGGTGATGGTGAGCGGCCGGCCGCAGAGGACGAGCGTGGGGCCGGGCAGGATGCCGCGCCGGATGGCCTCGCGCAGCCGGAACGTGAGCTGGCCCTTGCCGCCGCAGTCGCGCAGCGTCGTCACGCCGGCCAGCAGGCTCGCCCGCGCGTTCTCGGCCGCCGTCAGGAGGAGGAGCTCGTCGGGGAGCTGCATCCACGCCTCGAACGGCGTGCCGTCGCCGGGCAGGCAGAGGTGGACGTGGCAGTTGATCAGCCCCGGCAACAGCGTGGCGTCACCGAGGTCGATCCGTCGCACCCGCTCCCCCTCCGGCAGCGCCGCGTCCTGCCGCCCGACCCGGACGATCCGCCCGGCCTCGACCACCACGGCCGCCCGCGTCACGGGCTCTGCGCCCGTGCCATCGATCAGCCGATCCGCCGTGAGCACCATCGTCTCCGCCACCATCGAGCTCCCCTCCTCCATGCCAGACTCGCCCCGCGCCCACCTGCCGCCCCGACCGCGATTCCAATCGATTCCACACAGCTTGATCGCGCGATCCCCGTCAACTCCCGCCCTTCCGATGGCGCGATCCCCGGCGTCTCTGCCATCAGCTGGGCCCGCACCCGCCTCGCCCCCAGGATGGGGGGCGAAGCGGGTACCCGCCGGCTGGCGAGTGGGGGCCATCCCCCTGGCCGGGAGTGGGGGCCGTTCCCCACGGCTTCCGCGCCATGATACGCTCACAGGGCGGACGGCCGCGTCTGCCAGCAACACCGAGGGAGCCCGATCCCGCATGAGCCAGCCCGTACCGGGCAGGG
>JBHOQZ010000652.1:0-9551 GCA_042408635.1 Chloroflexota bacterium | reverse complement strand
AGCACCCGCAGCGCGGCCTGCTGCTGCCGGCCGAGTTCATCCCGGACGCCGAGGCGAGTGGCCTGATCGTGCCGATCGGCGATTGGGTGCTGGGTGAAGTGTGCCGCCAGTTGGTCGACTGGGGGGGCGGGGAGCCGGCGAGCTCAGAGGTGATCGTCAGCGTCAACCTCTCGGCCCGGCAGTTCGTCCAGCCCGACCTGGGCCGCCGCATCCGCGCCTTGCTCGACGTGCGGGCCTGCCCCCCGCGGCGCTTGCGCCTCGAGATCGCCGAGAGCGTCGTCATGGCCGATCCCGAGGCCGCCACGCGGGTGCTGCGCGCCCTCGATCAGCTCGGGGTCGGGCTGACGCTGGCCGATTTCGGCGCCGGCAGGTCCTCGCTCAGCCACCTCCACCGGCTGCCGTTCGACACGCTCAAGGTGAACCGCGCGTTCGTGGCTGGGCTGGGCCGCGATGGGGAGAACGTCCAGGTGGTGCGCACGATCGTGTCGCTGGCGCGCAACCTCGGGCTGCGGATCGTGGCTGAGGGGATCGAGGCGGTGGAGCAATTGATGCGCCTGCGCGAGCTCGGCTGCGATCTGGGTCAGGGCTACCTGTTCGCGCGACCGCTCGATGCGGGTGCCGCCGCGGCGCTGCTGGCCCAGGGAGCGCTCGCCTGACCTGGCGGCTCCCGGTCCGCCGGTGATGCGACGAGCGGGTACAATGGGGCCCGCTGGCCGGACACGGTGGGATCGAGCGGCGGCGGGCCCCCGCACCGAGCGGCCCGCTTCGGCGGTCGGACCGGGCGGCACCGGGCCGGGTGGGGGCTAGTCCCCGCCGGGGCGCCTGAGGAGGCGGGCGACGGGGCGCGTCCGGCGTGGTCGGGTGGGCGGGGCTGATGGCAGCGGAGAGGGGTGCCGCGGCTGGGTGACTGCGGCTGGAGGCGTCGAGCGCGGGCGTGTTGGTCTTGATCTGCGTCAGTGGCTTGGAGAGCGCCGGGTTCGTCCGCCGTGTCCTCTCGCGCACGGGGGTGAGCGACCTGCACGCGGCGCTGCTCTATGTGATCGACCAGCGCCCACCCCATGAGATCGGCTATGTGCGGCGGGTCGGGGGCGTGGGAAGCGAGGCCGAGGAGATGGCGACGGCGCTCGAGGTGCTCGACGAGGCGGTCGGCGCGCTCGGGCTGGCCGGGGTGCCACCGAGCCGGGCTCGGCGCTTCATCGCGCGCGGCCGGCCGCAGGAGTTGATCGTCGCCCACGCGATCGATTTAGGCGTCGACCTGGTCGCCATCGGCTCCCGTCACCGCGGCGCCCTCCAGACCATGCCACCGGTGGGGCCGCCGCCGATTGGCCCGGTGGCGCGCCACGTGCTCGACCACGCGCCGTGCGATGTGCTGCTGTTGCGGTAGCCGCCGATGATCGACGTCTGCCTGTTGGGCACCGGCGGCCCGGCGTCGGCCTGCTGTCCTGGTCGGGGTAGCGGCCGATGATCGACGTCTGCCTGCTCGGCACCGGCGGCACGATGCCGCTGCCCAACCGCTGGCTCTCGGCGCTGCTGGTGCGCCACGCCGGGCGGCTGCTGCTCGTCGACTGCGGCGAGGGGACGCAGATCACCTGGAAGGCGCTCGGCTGGGGGTTCCGCGACCTCGACGCGATACTGCTCACCCATCTGCACGCCGACCACGTGGCGGGGCTGGTCGGCGTCCTCTTCATGCTCGGCGCGGCCGAGCGGCGCGAGCCGCTGACGATCTGGGGGCCGCCGGGCACGGCCGCGGCGGTGCGCGGGCTGCGCGTGATCGCGCCGCGCCTGCCCTACGAGGTCCACTGCCACGAGTTGGCGGGTGGGGAGCGCTTCGAGGCGATCGGGCTGGGGGTGCGGTGCCTGCCGGTCGACCACCCGGTGCCGTGCCTCGCCTACCGTTTCGACCTCGATCGCGGGCGTCGCTTCCTGCCGGAGCGGGCGCAGGCGCTCGGGGTGCCGCTGCCGCTCTGGCGCGAGCTCCAGCGGGGCGAGGCGGTGGCCTGGCACGGTGGCGCGGCGGTGCCCGACGACGTGCTGGGGCCGCCCCGCCCGGGGCTGGCGCTCGCCATCGTGACCGACACGCGCCCGACGCCGGAGCTGCCCGCCTTCGCGGCCGGCGTCGACCTGCTCGTCTGCGAGGGGATGTACGGAGATGAGGCGGATTTGGAGAAGGCGCGGGAGGTGCGCCACATGCTGTTTCGCGAGTCGGCGGCGATCGCGCGCGAGGCCGGGGCGGGCGAGCTCTGGCTAACGCACTTCAGCCCGGCGCTGCTCGACCCGGAGCGCTACCTGCCGAACGCGACCGCGATCTTTCCCAACACGGTCGTGGGCCGGGACCGCCTAACGACGACGCTGCGCTTCCGCGCGGAGGCGCCGCCGGGGTAGCCCGGCCCACGGGGGCAGTGCATGCTCGCTCAGGCGTCGTCGGCGCGTCCGCGCTCGGCCTCCCAGCGCTGCTTCGCCTCGATCCATTCGTCGCGCATGACGTCGAAGCAGAGCACATCGCGGTAGACGCCGTCCTTCGGCCACCACGCCCGCATCCTGCCGGCGGGCTGGTAGCCCTGCTTGAGCAGGGCGCGCCAGGAGCGCTCGTTCGGCTCGAAGACGTAGGACTGGAGGACGTGCAGCCCGATCCGGTCGAAGGCGTATTCGAGCAGGAGCAGCTTCGCCTCGGTGCCCAGCCCCTGCCCGCGGTGGCGGGTGCGCCCGAAGTAGCTGCCGGTCTCGGCGAAGCGGTTGACCCAGTCGATCTCGTCGAGGCTGACGATGCCGATCGGCTCGTCGGTCTCGCGTAGACAGGCGACGAGTGAGATGTGGCTCGGGGGCTCCTTCTCGTAGAGGCGCTTCACCTGCGCCTCCTCGGCGAGCGGGCTCCACGGCGTGCGGCCGCTTGCCCAGAACGTCTCTTCCTCTTCGGCCGCCCAGCGGGCGACCGTCTCGGCGTCGGAGATTTCGAGGGGGCGCAGATAGACGCGCCGCCCGATCACTACCGGATTGCGCATCAGACCGCACGCTCCACCCAGTTTTGCCTGGCCGCGAGCCACTCCTCGCGCAGGATGTCGAAGTAGAGGGTATCGCGCAGGACGCCGTCCTTGGGCTGGGTGGCGCGCAGCCGCCCGGCCGGGCGATAGCCCTGACGGGTGAGCGCGCGCCACGAGCGCTCGTTGGGCTCGAACACCTGCGACTGGAGGACGTGCAGCCCGATCCGGTCGAAGGCGTATTCGAGCAGGAGCAGCTTCGACTCGGTGCCCAGGCTCCGGCCCCGGTGCTCGGTGCGCCCGAAGTAGCTGCCGGTCTCGCCGTAGCGATGCACCCAGTCGATGCCGTAGATGCCGACCGTGCCGATGAGCGCGCCGTCGGCGCGCAGGCAGGCGGCGAAGACGATCTCGCGCGGGGGCTCGGATTCGTAGCGCCGCCTAATGTCGGCCGCCTCGGCGAGCGGGCTCCAGGGCAGCCGGCCGCTGTCCCAGAACGTTTCCGCCTCCTCGGCGGTCCACCGGGCGACGATCTCGGCATCGTCGAGTTCGAGGGGGCGCAGGTAGACTCTGCGCGCCACTATGACCGGATTACGCATGGACATTGGTCAACCTGGGCAACCAGTCCGGCCGGATGAACTGGTAGAGATACATGTCGTGGCGTTCTCCATTATGGAGGAGGTGCTGCCGGAAACGCACCATCCGTTCCATGCCGAGCGTCTCGGCCTCGGCCATCAGCTCGCTCTCCCAGGCCGGGATCACGACGACGACGATCGGCCGCTCGTTCTCGCCGGCCTGCCACTTGAGCGTGAGGCGCAGCGCCTCCCGGCTGAAGGTGGCTGCCTCGGGGGCGGGGATCCAGTCGGCGATCTTGAACTGGATAAACGCGCGCAGCGGACCCCAGACGCCCAGCTTGACCGAGCCGACGACCTCGTCGTCGCTGCGGCGGCAGATCGCGAACAGGAATTGGCGCGTCTGCCAGAGGTTCTGGTGGGCCTCTTCGAGCTGCTTCTCCGCCTGGGCCTGGCTCGTCGGGAACGGCGACTGCCGCCACGCCATGGCCACCGCGGCGTCGGCCTTGGTCATCGCGCGCAGGTAGATGTGCTCCCCGGTCAGGTACGTCGCACGCAAAGCGCAGACTCCTTCGTCTTGCCCGAAGCGGCGGGCAACAGCGGCGGCACCGGGCGCAGGCAGGGCGCCACGAATCGGCGGCCGCACGACGGCGCGGATAGAGGGACAGGGAGAGCGTGGAGGGGGGAACAGAGCCCGCGGGTCCCGCGCCCGCGGTTGAGGACCGGAGGGACGGGGGAACCCGGTGGCTAGTTCGCCAACTCCACGGAGGATGTCAGAATGCTGCTCATCAACTACCTCCTCCGTCGCACACTCGGCCCGGGCGGCCGAGGAGTCATTCCGCCGCAGTCTACTCCGCTGCCGCGGACGAGTCAACCCCGATTCGTGTGAGCGCGCTCACACTTTTCGCGGTCGGTGCGCCTCGCACGGCACCTGGTTGGGCGCCCCCCGGCGCCGGCCCCCGGCTGACTCCGCGCCCCGGCCGGCCACGCCAGGCGGGTGGGGCAGGTGGGGTCAGGCCCTGTAGCCGGCGGCGCGAAGGAGGGCGGCGGCGGCGGTGTGCGGATCGGTGCGCCGGGCGAGCAGCTCCTCGACGGCCGCGTCGACGGCTGCGGCACCGGCCCGCGCCTGGAGCTCGCGACGGAAGATCGCGTCGGCGGCGTGGAGCAGCTCGCGCCGCAGCCGCTCGCGCTGGCGCGCTTCGAGGCGGTGCTCGGCCATGAGGTAGGCGTGGTGGCGCTCGATCTGGTCGAGCAGCTCGGGCACGCCCTGCCCGGTTGCCGCGATCGTCTTGACGATCGGCGGCTGCCAGTCGGCCGACTTCTGCCCCAGCGAGAGCATGGTGCGCAGTACCGAGACGACGCGGTCGACCTCGGGCCGGTCGGCCTTGTTGACCACGAAGATGTCCGCGATCTCCATGATGCCGGCCTTGATCGCCTGGATATCGTCGCCCAGCCCCGGAACCTCGACCACCAGCACCGTGTCGGCGGTGCGCGCGATCTCGATCTCGCCCTGCCCCGCGCCGACCGTCTCGATCAGCACGATCTCGAAGCCGGCCGCGTCGAGCACGCGCACGGCGTCGGCGGTGGCCGCCGCGATGCCGCCGAGCCGTCCCCGGCTCGCCATGCTGCGGATGAAGACGCCCGCGTCCCCGCTCAGCTCCATCATGCGCACGCGGTCCCCGAGCACCGCGCCACCGGTGAACGGGCTGGTCGGGTCGACCGCGACCACGCCGACGCGCTGGCCGCGTCGACGGATCTCCTTCGCCAGCGCGGTCACCAGCGTGCTCTTGCCGCTGCCAGGTGCACCGGTGACGCCGACGATGTGGGCGCGACCGGTGTGGGGGGTCAGGCGCGCGATCGCCTCGCGCACGCCTGGCCGCTCGTCCTCGATGTGGCTGATGAGGCGGGCGACGGCGCGCCGGTCGCCCGCCAGCACCCCATCGACCAACTCGACGGCGTTGCCCCGCCGGGGGAGCCTGCGCTCAACGGCCACCGGTTGCCGCGGCCTCCTTCTCGGCCAGGGCACGCCGGACGAAGTCGATGGCGGTCTGGGTCGAGGTGCCCGGGCCGAACACCTCGGCGATCCCCATCGCCTTGACGGCCGGGACGTCCTCGGGCGGGATGATGCCGCCGGCGAAGACGATCACGTCGTCGACGCCGCGCTCGCGTAGCAGCCGCATGATCTCCGGGAACAGCTCGAGGTGCGCGCCCGAGAGGATCGAGAGGCCGACGACGTCGACGTCCTCCTGCAGCGCCGATTCGGCGATCATCTCGGGCGTCTGGCGCAGGCCGGTGTAGATCACCTCGAAGCCGGCGTCGCGGAACGCCCGCGCGATCACCTTCGCCCCGCGGTCGTGCCCGTCGAGCCCCGGCTTGGCGATCAGGATCCGGTAGCGCCGCTCCTCGCCACTCGCGCCCGCGCTCCCGCTGCCGCTCTGGCTCTCGCTCACCTGCCTCCTCCCACGCCGATGGTTGAGGTTGCGGGACCCGCCCCTAGAGCACAGGGGTCTCGGTGTAGACGCCGAAGACGTCGCGCAGCACGTCGCACATCTCGCCGAGTGTGCAATAGGCGCGGACCGCGTCGAGGATCGGGTACATCAGGTTGGCGTCGTCGCGGCGGGCAGCCGCGCGCAGGTTCTCGATCGCCTGCTTGGCGGCGCCCTGGTCGCGCTCGCGCCGGACCCGATCGAGGCGCGCGAGGTGGCGCTCCAGCCCCTCGGGGTTGATGTCGAGGATCGGGATGTCGAGCGGCTCGTCGGTGACGTACTCGTTGACGCCGACGATGATGCGTTGCTGGTTGTCGACTTCCTCCTGGAAGCGCCAGGCGGAGTCGGCGATCTCGCGCTGGATGAAGCCGTTGTCGATGGCGGCGTAGATGCCGCCCATGTCGTCAAGGCGGCGGAAGTAGTCGAACGCCTCCTGCTCGAGCTGGTCGGTCAGGCTCTCGACGAAGTAGGACCCGGCGAGCGGATCGACCGTGTTGGTCACGCCCGACTCGTGGGCGATGATCTGCTGGGTGCGCAGCGCGATCCGCACCGCCTTCTCCGTCGGCAGGGCCAGCGCCTCGTCGAGCGAGTTGGTGTGGAGGCTCTGGGTGCCACCCAGCACCGCGGCGAGTGCCTGGATCGCCACGCGCACGACGTTGTTCTCGGGCTGCTGGGCGGTGAGGGAGACGCCGGCCGTCTGGGTGTGGAAGCGGCACATCCAACTCCGTGGGTCCTTGGCGCCGAACCACTCGCGCATCACCTTCGCCCAGATGCGGCGGGCGGCGCGGTACTTGGCGATCTCCTCGAAGAAGTCGTTGTGGGCGTTGAAGAAGAAGGAGAGGCGCGGCGCGAAGGAGTCGACATCGAGCCCGCGCTCGAGGCAGGCGCGCACGTAGCTGATGCCGTCGTAGAGGGTGAAGGCGAGTTCCTGGGCGGCGGTGGCGCCGGCCTCCCGGATGTGGTAGCCGCTGATCGAGATCGTATTCCACTTGGGCAGGTGCTGGCTGCCGAACTCGATCGTGTCGACCACCAGCCGCATCGAGGGGCGCGGCGGGAAGATGTACTCCTTCTGGGAGTGGTACTCCTTGAGGATGTCGTTCTGGATGGTGCCGCCGAGCTTCGCCATGGGGATGCCGCGCTTCTCCGCGGCCACGATGTACATCGCCCAGATCATCGCGGCGGGCGAGTTGATCGTCATCGAGGTGGTGACCTCGTCGACCGGGATCCCGTCGAAGAGGATCTCCATGTCGGCGAGGGAGGAGATGGCCACGCCGCACTTGCCGAACTCGCCCGCGCTCATCGGGTGATCGGTGTCGTAGCCGTAGAGCGTGGGCAGGTCGAAGGCGGTCGAGAGGCCGGTCTGCCCCTGCGAGAGCAGGTACTTGAAGCGCGCGTTCGTCTCCTCGGCGGTGCCGAAGCCGGCGAACATGCGCATCGTCCAGACCTTGCCGCGGTACATTGTGGGCTGACGCCGCGGGTGTAGGGGTACTCACCCGGGAAGCCGAGATCGCGCTCGTAGTCGAGGTGGGCGATGTCGGCGGGCGTGTAGAGCCGCTTGATCGGGCGGCCGGAGATCGTCGTGAACGCGTCGCGCCGCTCCGGCATGCGTTCGAGGCTGCGCTTGAGCGTCGTCTCCTCCCAGCGCGCCAGCCCCGGCAGGGCCTGCTCCTGCTCCGGTCGTGTCTTCAGATCCATGCCCACGCCTCCTTGCGCCGTCCCCGTGTCGCGTGTCACGTGTCCCGTCACGTGCGCGCGGCTGCCCCGCTACCCTACCGAACTGCCCGGCACGCCGCGTGCCGCGCGGAGCCGTTCTCCGTCAACCAGCCGGCGCGATCTCGGCGGACTGCGCCCCGACCGCGCCACCCGGCGCGCCGCGCGACCGCAACCAAGACAGTCGCGCAGCGGCGCCGGGCGGGCGCCATACCCTCTTCCTGCTAGTCTACATCAGAACTCCCGCCGCACGTGAGCCCCCTCCCCGGCTCGCGGCCCGCTGGACGGCGCTCGCGGAAGCGGGCAAGCGACAACCGTACCGCCGCCCCCTTGACACCGATGCCCGATGATGTAACACTTCCTTCGGTTCTGAGCCGCCATAGCGCAATCTGCCTGAAAACACGGGTGAAGGCGCCGAGGGCTGTAACGCGCCGGGTGCGCGGCGGCAATGGAGTGGAGAAGGCACCTGTCACTCGGCTGCCGCGCGGTGAGGCGCGCGGAGGTTGGTCACACTCAGGTGCATGCGGTGCAGGGTGCCGCCGGGCTCGCTGCGCGGGTCGACCCACCGCGGCAGGCGGCGGCCGGTGGAGGGACGTGTTGGAGGGAGGCATTGGCAGAGCTCCTCGTCGGGTTCGAGATCGGGCCGGTGCAATCGTTCATCGCGGCGGCGCGGCGCACCGCCGATCTCTGGTACGGCTCCCACCTGCTGAGTGAACTGGCGCGCGCTGGCGCCTCTGCCCTGCAAGTGGGCGGCGGCAAGCTCATTTTCCCCGCCCCGAAAGCCTTGGAGGCGAAGCCTGAAGGTGGCGTGCCCCACCACCTTGTGGCAATTGTGCCTGCCAATGCCGATCCGGCCCACCTCTGCCGTGACGTCGAGGCGGCGGTGCGGGCGCGGCTGCGCGAGGTGCGGGATGCGGCGTTCGGGCGCGTCGGCTGGGGCGCCGATGCTGGGGCCTATCGAGCGATCGCCGAGGCCCAGGTCGACGATCTGCTCGAGGTCTACTGGGCCGCGGTGCCGCTGAACGGCGACTACCCCGGCGCGCGGCGGCGGCTCAGCGCTGCGCTGGCGGCGCGCAAGGCGACGCGCACCTTCAGCCAGGTGGGGTGGGGCAGCACCGCGCCGAAGTCCTCCATCGACGGGCAGCGCGAGTCGGTGATCCCGGAGGCGCTCTACCGGGGTGAGGCTGGGGCGGCTGAATTGTATCGGCGGTTCCGGGCGCGCCCAGCCGAGCGGCTCTCGGGGGTCGACCTGCTCAAGAGGTTCGGCCGGGCGGCCGGTGAGGGGAGCGGGTCCGACGCGGCCAATTTCCCCGGCACGCCCCACATCGCGGCGCTACCGTTCCTGCACCGGTGGCGTGACGACGCGTCGGCCCGCGAGGCGTTCCGTGTCTACCTCGAGCGGGTGAGGCCGCTGGGGGTGCGCAGGCAACCGCTCGCTCGGACGATCTATCGACCCCAGCTCACCGATGGCCTTGATGCCGCACCGCTGTTCGAAGATCACCTCGCCGAGGAGCTCGAGGGTGAGGCGCTCGCGTCGGCCCGCGCCGCACTGGCCGCCTTCTTCAAAGCCACCGGCGGTCAGCGTCCCGGTGCCTACTACGCGCTGCTCGCGGCCGACGGGGACAGCATGGGCAAGGTCATCGACGGGCAGACGTCAGAGAAGCGGCACATCGCGCTCTCGGCGGCGCTCGCCGCCTTCGCGCGGGAGGCCGCCGGGATCGTCAACCACGAGGATGTCCGTGGCGCGCTGGTCTACGCCGGCGGCGACGATGTGCTCGCGCTGGTGCCGCTCGATACGGCGGTTGCCTGCG
>JBHOQZ010000398.1:0-3829 GCA_042408635.1 Chloroflexota bacterium | reverse complement strand
GCAGGCGCCGATGCGCGTACATCCGAAACTGCACCCCTTTCAACGACGGGAACCGGCCTGAGCGGCCGAACCTGGGCGGCGCAACACCTTTGGCGACAAGTATAGCACCGCGCCCCGCCCCGACCGCCGGGGCGGCCGCAGGCGGCAAGCGCCCGGTGTCGCCTGGTCGACGGAGTGGCGCGCCGTGACCCGGCCTTTCGGCCCACCGGCGCCGCCCCCCACCGCGAAGGACAGGCCTCGGCTGGCTTCGGGTTCAGACGGGCGCGGCACGGCGGCGCGCAAACCGGGGCTGGTGGGTTGGCCCGGCGCACCAAGGCGGTTGGCGGGTGGGGTTGCGCGCGCGGGCTCCGGGAACGCCGGCCGCTTGGGTGGGCGGACCAAGCCGCGCGTGCCGCCCACCCATAATGCCTGCTCGGCCGGCTGATCGCTCGGCTGCGCGGCGGTGTCGGGCGGGCGACTCGGCGGGGCTCGGCGGCGGGGGTAGCTGTGCTAGAATAGTGGGCGCGGTGCGTCACGCCCGTGCGGGTGTGGCGCGCTCCGCATTGGCGGGGCCGCGGGAAAAGGGGAGAGAGGACCGCGTGTACGGCGAGCTGACCGTCTTCACGGGCAACGCGAACCCGGCGCTGGCCCAGGCGGTGTGCGCGCACCTGCGTGTTCCGCTCGGCGACGCCGACGTCTTCGAATTCAGCAACGAGAACATCTTCGTCAAGCTCAACAACGTCGTGCGCGAGCAGGACGTGTTCATCATCCAGTCGATGTCGTCGCCGGTGAACCGCTCGATCATGGAGCTGTTCATCATGCTCGACACGGTTAAGCGCGCCTCGGCCGCCCGAATCACCGCGGTCGTCCCCTACTTCGCCTACGGTCGCTCGGACAAGAAGGACCAGGCGCGGGTGCCGATCACCGCACGCCTGCTGGCCAACCTGATCGAGCGAGCCGGCGCCCAGCGGGTGGTCACCATGGACCTGCACGCCGGCCAGATCCAGGGGTTCTTCGACGTGCCCTGCGACGAGCTGACGGCAACTGCCATGCTCACCGACTACTTCCAGTCGCTGCACCTGCACCACCCGGTCGTGGTCTCGCCCGACCTCGGCTTTGCCAAGCGCGCCCGCAACTTTGCCGACCGCCTCCACTGCCCGCTCGCCATCGTCGAGAAGCGGCGGCTGGGCGACGACTCGCGCACCGAGGTGCTCGGCCTGATCGGGGACGTACGCGGCCGCAGCGCGATCATCATCGACGACGAGATCGACACCGCCGGCTCGATCACGAACGCGGTGCGGACCGTGAAGGAGCACGGCGCCTACGAGATCCGCGCCGCTTGCGTGCACCCGGTGCTCTCGGGCCCGGCGATCGAGCGGCTGCGCGCCGCGCCCATCGTCGAGATGATCACCACCGATACCGTCCCGCTGCCCGACGAGAAACGACTTGATAAAATCCGCGTGCTGAGCGTGGCGCCGATCCTGGCAGCGGCGATCGAGCGCATCCACAGTGGCGGATCAATCGGCGCGCTGTTCCGCTAGCGCGGAAGAAGGGACCCCGGTACACCCATGTTGAAATTTCTGAAGATCTTCGGCGGCAACGAGCACGAGCGCGAGCTGAAGCGCGCCGAGCCGATCGTCGCCGAGGTGAACGCGCTCGAGGCGGAGACCGCGGAGCTGTCCGACGAGGAGATGCGGGCCCGCGTCGCGGAGCTGCGCGAGGAGGTGCAGGCCGCCGGCGCCGGCGAGGAGGACGAGGCCCGGGTCGCCCGCGCCGAGGCCGAGGCGCTCGAGGACGCGCTGCCCGAGATGTTCGCGCTCACGCGCGAGGCCGCCAAGCGCACGCTCGGCATGCGCCACTACGACGTCCAGATCATCGGCGGCGTGATCCTCCACCGCGGCAAGATCGCCGAGATGCGCACCGGCGAGGGCAAGACGCTCGTCGCCACCCTTCCGATCGCGCTCAACGCGATCACCGGCCGCGGCGTCCACCTGGTCACCACCAACGACTTCCTCGCCCGCCGCGACGCCGAGTGGATGGGGCGCGTCTACCACACGCTCGGCCTGTCGGTCGGTGTCATCAACAGCGGTGATCCGCAATTCGGCTTCCTGTTCCGGCCGAAGGCGACCCCGCGCACCACGCCCTTCGGCAGCGGCGAGGAGCTCGTCGTGGTGCCCCGCGCCCAGGCCTACGACGCCGACATCACCTACGGCACGAACAACGAGTTCGGCTTCGACTACCTGCGCGACAACATGGTGCTCGACCTGTCGCAGCAGGTGCAGCGCGAGCTGAACTACGCCATCGTCGACGAAGTCGACAACATCCTCATCGACGAGGCGCGCACCCCGCTCATCATCTCGGTCCAGGGGCAGCAGGCGACCGATCAGTATTACCAGGTCGCCGGCGTCATCAAGCGGCTGCGCAAGGAGGTCGACTACACCGTCGACGAGAAGACGCGCAGCGCCATTCTGACGGAGGAGGGGATCGAGCGCGTCGAGAAGATGCTCGGCGTGCAGAACCTCTACGACCCGGAGAACTTCCAGCTCGCGCACCTGGTCGAGCAGTCGCTGAAGGCCCACGCCGTCTTCGTGCGCGACAAGGACTACGTGCTCGTGCGCGACGGCAAGGCGATCACGGGCTGGGACCGCGAGGCGGAGATCGTCATCATCGACGAGCATACCGGCCGCATGATGATCGGCCGGCGCTTCAGCGAGGGGCTGCACCAGGCGATCGAGGCGAAGGAGAACGTGCGCATCCGGGCCGAGACGCAGACCTGGGCGACGATCACGTTCCAGAACTACTTCCGCCTCTACCGCAAGCTCGCCGGCATGACGGGCACGGCGCTAACCGAGCAGGAAGAGTTCCACAAGATCTACAACCTCGACGTCGTGCCGATCCCGACCCACCGGCCGATGATTCGCGTCGACCACCCCGACCTCGTCTACAAGACCGAGAAGGCGAAGTACGACGCGGTCGTGCAGGAGATCGAGGAGATGCACCAGCTCAAGCGGCCGGTGCTGGTGGGCACGGCCTCGATCGAGCGCTCGGAGTACCTCTCCGAGCTGCTGCGGCGCCGCGGCATCCCGCACCGGGTGCTCAACGCCAAGCTGCACGAGCTCGAGGCCTCGATCGTCGCCCAGGCCGGCCGCCCCGGCGCGGTGACCATCGCCACGAACATGGCCGGTCGCGGCGTCGACATCCTGCTCGGCGGCAACCCGGCCGGCATCGCCGACGAGATGCTGCGCAACAAGAAGATCGACCCGGCCACCGCCACGCCCGAGCAGCACGCCGAGGCGCTGCGCGAGGCGGAGGCGATCGTGGCGCGCGACCGCGAGCTGGTGCGCGAGCTGGGCGGGCTCCACATCATCGGCACCGAGCGCCACGAGGCGCGCCGCATCGACAACCAGCTCCGCGGCCGGGCCGGCCGCCAGGGCGACCCCGGCTCCTCGCGCTTCTACCTGTCGCTCGAGGACGAGCTGATGCGCCGCTTCGCCGGCGGCTCGACCGTGGCCAGCCTGATGGATCGGTTCGGCCTCGAGGAGGACGTGCCGATCGAGTCGGGGATCGTCTCGAAGGCGATCGAGAGCGCGCAGACCAAGGTCGAGGGCTACAACTTCGACATCCGCAAGCGCGTCGTGGAGTACGACGACGTCATCAACAAGCAGCGCGAGACGATCTACGCCGAGCGCGACAAGGTGCTCCACAACGAGGGCCTTGGCGACACCATCCTCGACTTCGTGGAGGGCGAGGTCCGGCAGCTCGTGGACCAGCACTTCGCGGGGGCCGAGGACGAGTGGGATCCCGATGGCCTGGCCCGCTCGGTGGCCCAGATGGGCATCGAAGGCGAGGG
>JBHOQZ010000650.1:0-3934 GCA_042408635.1 Chloroflexota bacterium | reverse complement strand
CCCTGCCTTCGAGACGGCGACGCTGCGCTTCCCCGACGGCAGCGGTATCGACATCGCCCGGGCGCGGCGCGAGACGTATCCGCGCCCGGCGGCGCTGCCCGTGGTGAGCCCGGCCGACCCCGTGACCGACCTCGCCCGGCGCGACTTCACCGTCAACGCGATGGCGATCCGGCTGGCCGGCCCGGCGGCCGGCAGGCTCTTCGATCCCTGGTGGGGCTCGGTCGATCTCGGGCTGGAGCGCGGCGGCCGCCTCACGGTGCGTGCGCTGCACGGGATGAGCTTCGTCGACGATCCGACGCGCATCTTCCGGGGGGCGCGCTTCCTCGCGCGCTTCGACGGTCGGCTGGACGCCTGGACGCGGCGGGGCATCAGCCTCGGCGTGCGGTTCATCGAGGGAGTGAGCGGCGAGCGCCTGCGGCACGAGCTCCGACTCTGCCTGCGCGAGCCGGAGCCGGAACGCGTGCTCGCCCACCTCGACGCCTGGGGTGCGCTGGACCGGGTCGATGTGCACTGGCGATTCACGCCGGCGATCGCGGGGGCGTTCGCGGCGCTCACGGCCCTCCGCGCGGCGAGCCCCGCTCGGGCAGCAGCCGGCGCGGCCGCCCCAAGCAGGCCGGCGGGCGTAGCGGAGGAGACGTTCACGCTCGCCTACCTCGGACTGCTTGGCCTTGGTGCGGGGGTTGAGCTGGCGGCGCGGCTGGCGCGGCGGCTCACGCTCACCCGCGAGGAGTCCCTCGCGCTGTTCGAGGCGATCGAGGCCCGCGCCCGGCTGCCCGTGCTCGCCCTGCCCGAGCTGCGCCGGAGCGAGCTGTTCCACGCGCTGAGCCCCTTCGGGCCGCCGGCCAGGCTGGCGCTCTGGGCAGCGGCGGGACCGGGTCGGGCGCGCGAGCGGATCGAGCGGTTCGAGCGTGAGCTGGCCGACTTTCGGGCGCCGCTGGACGGTCGCGACGTGATGCGGGTGCTCGGGCTGCGGCCGGGACCGGACGTGGGGGCGGCGCTGCGCGCGCTCCTCGACGCAGCCCTCGACGGCGAGGTCGGCGACCGCGAATCGGCGGAGCACTGGCTGCGGAGGTGGCACACGCGCGCGGCGGAGTGACTCGGCCGGGCCCAGCGCGACCCCCGGCGCGCGATCGTCTGTCGGCGTGCTACGCGCGCGACCGCGAGGTGAGCGGGGCGGCCGCCGGGCTATCGACAACACGGGCGGCATCGTGGAGAATGAAGTCGAGCGCTGGCCTGCCGCGGCGCTCCGCACGCTGAGCCGGACCCGGGCACGGTCACGGCGAGATTCGGGGGCACGTTCACCGGACGGGCGCGGGGCAGCGTCGGTGCAGCACCAGGCGGGACGTGAGGAGGTTACTAGTGTTACTGCTTCGAGTCCTGGCAATCGCGCTCCTGAGTTTCGGACTGCTGGCGGCGGACGTCGGCAGCGTGCGGGCCGACCCGGAGGACGACGCTGAGGTCGCGGCATTGCTGGCCGAGTTGGGGGTGACGCCGCCGGCCGCCGGCCAGCCCGCGGCGCAGGCGCAGCCGCGCACGCTCATCTTCCAGCTTCGACCGCAGTCGGGCTCGAACCAGCGCGGCACGATCGCGCTGACCGACATGGGCGCCCAGACTCGGGTGAGCATCCGCCTGCGCGGCGTGCCGCAGGACGCGAACGAGCCGGCGCACATCCACACGGGCACCTGCCAGAACCTCAACCCGCAGCCGGCGTTCCCGCTCAACAACGTCGTCAACGGCCGCTCCGACACTGTCGTCAACGTCAGCCTCCAACAGATCATGTCGGCGCCGCACGCGATCAACGTGCACAAGTCGCGTGAGGAGGTCCAGGTCTACGTCGCCTGCGGCGACCTCAACCAGGCGAACGCCCTGCGCCCGCCGCAGCCGACCATGGCGCAGCCGGGTCAGCCCGGCCTGGGCGCCGGTCCGGCGATGGGTCCCGGTCCTGCCGCCCGCCCCGGCGCGCAAACCCAGATGCCGCGGCCGATGATGGGCCAGCCCGGCGCGCCGATGGGGCAGCCGGGTGCCATGATGGGCCCGCGCGGGCCGATGACGATGCCGCGCACCGGCGACGTGCCGCTCGCGCCGATCGCCCTGCTCGGCGCCGGCGCGCTCGCGCTCGGCCTTACCCTGCGCCGCCGACGCGGCTAGTTCATTTTCAACCTCGCCCAGCGGCCGGTAGCGAGCCCGCTACCGGCCGTTCCGATTCTCAACCCCGCTGCAACGCGTCCTGCGCCGGACTGCAACACAACGCCGCGGCGCGGCGTTATAGGATAGTAGGCGGCATGCGTCGCTCGGGCGGGCGCGGGCCGGGGACGCGGGGAGGGATGGGCGCGGTGCAGGCGAGCGCGCAGCGGGTGCAGGGGTTCGATCCGCGGTGGCTGACGGTGTGCGTCACGGCCACCGGCACGTTCATGTCGCTGCTCGACGCGACGATCGTCAACATCGCGCTGCCCTCGATCATGAGCGGCTTCGGCGTGGACGTGCAGTCCGGCCAGAAGGTGCTCACCTCGTACCTGCTGGCGCTCGCCATCGTGATCCCGCTCTCGGGGTTCCTCGCCGAGCGCGTCGGGATGAAGCGCCTCTACCTGCTGACGCTGCTGCTGTTCACGCTTGGCTCGGTGCTATGCGGGTTCGCCTGGAGCCTGGAGTCGCTGATCGTTTTCCGCGTGCTCCAGGGGCTCGGCGGCGGGATGCTCCAGCCCCTGGGCATGGCGATCGTGCTGAGCGTGATCGCGCCGCGCGAGCGCGGCCAGTTCATGGCGGTGCTGGGGCTGCCGATGTTGCTGGCGCCGCTGCTTGGTCCCACACTGGGCGGCCTGCTGGTGCAGACGGTCGGTTGGCGGCCGATCTTCACGCTCAACCTGCCGATCGGCGCGCTCGCGCTCGTGCTGGCGACGCTGCTGCTCCACGACATGCCGGGGCGGCATGGGCGCCGGTTCGACGCGCTCGGCTGGGTCCTCTCGGCGGTGGCGTTCTCGGCGCTCCTGCTCGGCTTCGAGTCGGCGCCCGTCGACGGCTGGAACGCGCTCGAGGTGCGCCTGCTGATCGGCATCGGGGTGGTGGCGCTGCTGACCTGGATCGTGGTCGAGCTGACGCAGCCCGATCCGCTGCTCGACCTGCGCCTGTTCCGCAGCCCGATCTTTGCGCTCGCCACGGGGATCAACTTCGTGGTGCAGTTCTCGCTGTTCGGTTTGCAGTTCATGCTGCCGCTGTTCCTGCAGAACGTGCGCGGCCTGGGCCCCCTGGCAACCGGATTTATCCTCTTCCCGCAGGCGATCGCCTCGTTCCTCTCGATGAACGTCTCGGGCCGGCTGTACAACCGGCTCGGGCCGCGCAAGCTCTCGCTCTCGGGCCTCTGCCTGCTCGCGTTCGCCACCTGGCAGTTCAGCCACATCAACACTGACACGCCCAACTGGGTGATCACCGGCCTGTCGGTGCTGCGCGGCTTCTCGATGGGGCTGTGCATGATGCCGGTGCAGACCGCCGCCTACAACACCGTGCCGCGCGAGCTGATGCCACGCGCCACGGCGGTGTCGAACGTGCTGATGCGCCTCTTCGGTGCGTTCAGCACCGCCATCCTGGCGAGCATCCTGCACGACCGCACGAACTTCCACTACGCCGCGCTCGCCAGCGGCATCCGGCCCGATTCGCCCGGCCTGCTCACGCACCTGCGCGCGCTCCACCTGACCACGCCGGACCTGATGCACATCTCGCCCGAGGCACAGCGGTTGCTCTACTCGCTGACACAGAAGGCGGCCACGGTGCAGGCGTTCGACGACGCCTTCCTCGTGATGTGCGCCATCAGCCTGGTCGGCATCGGGCTCGCCTGCTTCGTGCGCGATCCGCTCCTGCACGTCGACCGTCGCGAGCCGGCGCCGGCCGCCGCGGCCGGAGCGGCTGCCCCACCGACCCGGCCGGCGCCGGCGCCCGCGGC
>JBHOQZ010000645.1:0-1213 GCA_042408635.1 Chloroflexota bacterium | reverse complement strand
CGCAGGGCCACCCGCCGGGCGCGCACTGGGTGCCGCGCGGCTGGCTCGAGCTGCGCATCGGCGACCACGCGCCCGACCGCGACCGGCGGGTCGTGGTGGTGGACAACGCGGACGGGCTGAACGCGGCGCTGGCCGGCGCGGCGCTGCGCGAGCTGGGCTACGCCGACGTGGCGATCCTCGACGGCGGAATGGCCGCCTGGCGCGCGGCGGCCCTGCCGCTCGAGCGCGGCCTGACGGGCGTGATGAGCCCCCCGGACGACGTGGTGGCGATGGGCCCCGACCGCTCGTCGGCCGAGGCGATCCACTACCTGCGCTGGGAGATCGAGCTCGGGCGCAAGTACGAGCAACCGACCCACGCGTCGACCGGCGCCGGCGGCGACCACGCCTGACGACGGTCCATCCCGGCTTCGGCCCAGCCGATTATCTTGACGCCATCCATCAGTCGGGTGGGTCGCCCTGCCAGCGGCGCAGGCGCGTCTCGGCGAGGTGGAGGCCCTCGTTGAGCGCGGTCGCGATCGCCATCAAGAGGACGATGACCGCGAGCACGCCCGCCGTGTCGATCTGGCCGGCCGAGCGCTGGAGGAGGTAGCCCAGCCCCCGGTTGCTCGAGATCAGCTCGCCCACGATGGCGCCGATCAGCGAGTAGGGGACCGCCACCTTGAGCCCGACGAAGACCCAGGGCAGCGCCGAGGGCAGGATGACCCTGGTCTGCACCTGGAGGCGGCTGGCGCCCATCAGCCGGATCATGGCGACCAGCTCGCGGTCGACGTGGCGCACCCCCGCGAAGGTGTTGAAGAAGACGAGGAAGAAGACGATCACCGCCGCCAGCACGATCTTGGGGAGCGTGCCGATGCCGAACCAGAGGATGATGAGCGGCGCCAGCGCCACCTTGGGCAGGCTGTAGAGCGCGGTGATGAACGGATCGAGCAGCCGCGCCAGGAACGGCGACTGCCCCAGCAGAAACCCCACCAGCACCCCGACCAGCATGCCGATGACCAGGCCCAGGAGCGCCTCCTGCAGCGTGGCGCCCGCGTGGAGGGCGAGCGTGCCGTTGCCGGCCCAGGTGAGGAGCCGCGCGCCGATTACCGACGGCCGCGAGACGAAATACTCGTCGATCCAGCGGCCGCCGGCATACTCCCAGAGCGCCAGGAACGCGGCCAGCAGCGCCAGCCGCGGCAGCAGGACCGCCCCCGGCCGCCAGGCGGTGACGGGC
>JBHOQZ010000394.1:0-3450 GCA_042408635.1 Chloroflexota bacterium | reverse complement strand
GCAGGCGCGCGAGCGCCGTCTCGATGTGCTCCGGCTCGAACCCGGCGCGCTCGAGGTTCTGGCGCACCTCGCGCTCCGAGCGGGGTCGGTAGGCGATGAAGTTGAGCGCGCGGTCGAGGGCGCGGCGGGCCCGGTCGCGCTCGTGGAGCGCCTCGATCTCCTCGCGCGCGAGCACGCGGCCGATGTGCAGGCCGGCCTCGGCCGCGACGGCGGCGCTCACGCCGAAGGCGAAGTCGCCGTCGAGGTGGACGTTGAGGCGGTCGGGGTCGTGGCGCTGCGGCTCGAGCGCGGTGATGCGGGGCATGGCGCCTCACTTCCCATCGAAAGGGCGACCCCGGCCCGCGATCGAAAGCGCCGGGCCGGGGTCAGCGAGACAGGCTAGATATCGGCTTCGAGGTCGTCGTCCGGGCCGACGCCGGCCGCGACGGTGACCCCGGCGGGCGCTGCGGCGGTGCGACTGGCCGCCGAGGCGGCGACCATGGCGCGGATGCGATGCTCGATCTCGTCGGCGATCGCCGGGTTCGCCTTGAGGAACTCGCGGGCGTTCTCGCGGCCCTGGCCAAGGCGCTGCTCGTCGAGGCTGAAAAAGGCGCCGCTCTTCTTGATGATCCCCAGCTCGACGCCCATGTCGAGCAGGCCACCGTGCTTCGAGATCCCCTCGTTGTAGAGGATGTCGAACTCGGCGATCTTGAACGGGGCGGCGACCTTGTTCTTGACCACCTTGACCTTGACGCGCGAGCCGACGATCTCGGAGCCCTGCTTGATGCTGTCGATGCGGCGGATGTCGAGGCGCACCGAGGAGTAGAACTTGAGCGCACGCCCGCCAGGCTGGGTCTCGGGGTTGCCGAACATCACGCCGATCTTCTCGCGCAACTGGTTGGTGAAGATGAGCGCTGTCTTCGACTTGCTCAGCGCACCCGTGAGCTTGCGCAGCGCCTGGCTCATTAGGCGCGCCTGGAGGCCGGGGTGGCTCTCGCCCATGTCGCCCTCGATCTCGGCGCGCGGCACGAGCGCTGCCACCGAGTCGACCGCGATCAGGTCGAGCGCGTTCGAGCGCACCAGCGCCTCGGCGATCTCGAGCGCCTGCTCGCCGGTGTCGGGCTGCGAGACGTACAGCTCGTCGATGTTGACGCCGCAGCGGGCGGCGTAGTCGGCGTCGAGCGCGTGCTCGGCGTCGATGAAGGCGACCACGCCACCCAGGCGCTGCGCCTCCGCCATGATGTGCTGAACCAGCGTCGTCTTCCCCGCCGACTCCGGTCCGTAGATCTCGGTGATGCGTCCACGCGGGATGCCGCCGACACCCAGGGCGATGTCGAGTGCGATCGAGCCCGTGGGGATCGCCTCGATCTGCATCTTCGCCGACGCCTCGCCCAGCTTCATGATCGAGCCCTTGCCGAACGCCTTGTCGATGCCGGCGATCGCCATCTCCAGGGCGCGCTCGCGATCCCGATCCAGCACGGCCATTGCTTCCAGCTCTCCTTCTCTCTACCCATCGGCGGCCGCCCGGGCCGCCCGCCTCTCGTGTCCCGTCTGCTCTCGTGTCCGCTCCACCCTGCTTCAGCCGCGGAACCGGGCCCGACACCCTGCTAGTATAGCACGTTTGTTCTAACTGTTCAACGCGTCAGGCCCGCCCGGCTGCCTGCGTTGACGCGGCTTTGGGGTGCGCCCGTGTCGGCTCGCGGCGCTACCCCTTGACGGCGCCCGCGGTGATGCCGCCGACGAGGTAGCGCTCGAGGCAGGCGTAGAGCAGGAAGACGGGCAGCGCCGCCAGCAGCGCCGCCGCCATCAGCTCGTTCCAGCTCACCTGGTACTCCCCCATCATATTCGCGATGCCGACCGAGAGGGAAAGAACTTCGGGTCGGTGGTCAGCACGAGCGCGAAGACGTAGGCGTTCCAGGCGAGCAGGCAGGTATAGATGGCAACCGCCACCAGGCCGGGCGCCGCGAGCGGCAGGACGATCCGGCGAAACGCGCCCAGGCGCGTGCAGCCGTCGACCATCGCGGCCTCGTCGAGCTCGCGCGGGATCGAGCGGAAATAGCCGATCAGCAGCCAGGTGGCGAACGGCAGCGCGAAGGAGACGTAGGCGAGGATCAGCGCGAGGTAGTTGTTGATCAGGCCGGCGCGCGCCATCAACTGGAAGTACGGGATGATCAGGAGCGTGCCGGGCAGCATCTGCGTCAGCAGCAGGAAGATGATGAGCGGCCGCTCGAGCCGCAGCGGGAAGCGCGAGAGGCCGTAGGCGGCCAGCGCTGAGAGTGCGACCGCGATCAGCGTCGAGCCGCCGGAGACGATGGCGCTGTTGAGGAAGTACTGTCCGAACGGGCGCGTCGTCCACATGCGCACCCAGGGCGCGAACGACCAGTTGGGCGACCAGAACGACGGCGGCCAGGCGAACACCTCGGCGTTGGGCTTGAGCGAGGTGTTGAGCATCCCGTAGAACGGGAACAGCACGAACACGAGTACGAGCGCCACGCCCGCCCAGAGGAGCGCCTCACCGGCCAACCGCCCGACCGAGACCGCGCGCCGGCGGACGGCGGGGACCCGCTCCCCGGCCAGCGACCGCGCCGCGCCCGTCATGCCGCCTCCTCCGCCGCGCGGCCCGGCTGCAGCAACGCGATGTAGAGGACGGAGAAGACGAGCAGGAGCCCGAGCAGCACGACGCCGATCGCCGCGGCCGGGCCGAAGCGGTTCTGGCCGAACGCGGTGTTGTAGATCAGCACGGGCAGCACCTCGGTGGCGTTGACCGGCCCGCCGCGCGTCATCACCGCCACGATGTCGAAGGTGCGCACGGTGTTGATGACGTCGAGGGTGGTCGCGACGGTCAGCAGGTAGCGCAGGTGCGGCAGCGTCACGTAGCGGAAGCGCGCCCCGGCGCCGGCGCCGTCGATGGCGGCCGCCTCGTACTGCTCCTTCGGGATGGTCTGGAGGCCGGCCAGCAGGACGAGCATCACGAAGGGGAAGCCGCGCCAGACGTCGACCACGATCACCGAGACGAGCGCCAGCGTCGGCTCCCCGAGCCAGACGAGGTTTTGCACGGTGAGCCCGGCCGCCCGCAGCAGCCAGTTGACGACGCCGAAGTGCGGGTCGAGCAGCCAGACCCAGGCGATCGCGCCGATCACCGGCGCGACCATCCAGGGGGTGAGCAGCGCCACGCGCAGCGTGGTGCGGCCGCGGCGCAGCCGGTTGAGGAACAGCGCGAGCGGCAGCCCGAGCGCCACGTGCAGCGCCACGCAGGCCAGCGTGAAGGTGCCCGAGACGCGCAGCGAGTTCCAGAACTGCGGATCGTCGAGCAGGCGCGTGTAGTTGGCGGCGCCGACCCAGCGCACGTTCACGCCGGCCTCGCGGTAGAGGCTGGTGACGAAGGCGTGCCCGAGCGGGAAGACGATGATCGCCAGCAGGAACAGCAGCATCGGGCCGACGAACAGGTAGCCGAGCCACCGCTCGCGGCGC
>JBHOQZ010000635.1:0-6358 GCA_042408635.1 Chloroflexota bacterium | reverse complement strand
CTCCACCCGGCGCTGCCCCGACGTCCGACAGGGACGCCGCGCCGGCCGGCCGGTCGGCCGCCGGCCGGCGCGGCGGCGCGGTGGCCGTCGAAGGACTGCCCGCCGGGGGGCTGCCTGCCGGATCGAGCGATTGGGGCGAGGAGACCTCGGCGTGAAGCAGGTCGTTTGCGAGGTGGTGGAGAACTTCCCGGTCGCGCGCGAGACCTGGCTGATGCGGCTGCTCGCGCCGAGCGTGGCGGCCGGTTTCCGGCCCGGCCAGTTCCTCCACCTCGTCACGGCCGAGCCGGGATCGTACGACCCGCTCCTGCGCCGCCCGATCAGCCTCCTGCGCGGCGGCGGCCCGCGCCAGGCGGCAGCCCCCCCGGCGGCTCCCCAATCCTGGGGGGAGGAGGCGACTCCCGCCACCCAGCCCGCCGGCCTCCAATCGCGCGGGGTGAAGGACGATTCCGCGACACTCGGCAATGCTGGGTGGCGGGGGCCGGTGCCACCCCCCGGGATCGGGGGGCTGGGGGGCCTCCCCGCCAGCCGGCCGGGACCGGGCGAGGTCGATATCCTGCTCAAGACGGTCGGGCGCGGCACCGAGTGGCTGGCGAACCGGCGGCCGGGCGACACCGTCGAGGCGCTGGGGCCGCTCGGGCAGCCCTTCCCCGACGCAAAGCCGGGCCAGCGCCTGCTGCTGGTCGGCGGCGGGGTCGGCATCGTGCCGCTGGTGGCGGCGGCCGACCGGGCGGTGGCGCAGGGCAACGAGGTCGTGCTCGCCTTCGGGGCGCGGAGCGCGGCCGACGTGCCGGGCGGGGAGCTGCTGGACCCGGCAGTTGAGTACCGCGTGACGACCGAGGATGGCTCGCTCGGGACGCGCGGCTACGTCACGGCGCTCCTGCCCGAGCTCTTGCCGTGGGCGGACATCGTCTTCGCCTGCGGACCGACTCCGATGCTGCGGGCGGTTGCCGAATACGTACGCGATCCGAAACACCACATCGGCCGCCCGAAGCGGACCTGGCTCGCGCTCGAGGAGCACATGGGTTGCGCCGTCGGCGTCTGCCTCGGCTGCGTGGTCGAGACGCGCCACGGCTACCAGCGCATCTGCCGCGAAGGGCCGGTGTTCCGTGCCGACGAGATCGTCTGGTAGGGCCGATCGGGGGGAGGAGGCAGCGATGACGAGCGACGTCGAGTTGGGTGTCGACCTGGCGCCGGGAAACAAGGTCGGGTTGCGCCTGCGCAACCCGGTCGGCACGGCCTCGGGCACGTTCGGCTGGGGCTACGAGTACGAGAAGCTAATCGACATCCAGCGGCTCGGCGTCATCTTCAGCAAGGCGACCACGCTCCACCCGCGCCAGGGCAACCCGCAGCCGCGGCTCGCCGAGACGCCGGCGGGCCTGCTCAACTCGATCGGCCTCCAGAACCCCGGCGTCGACGAGCTCGTGCGTCGGATCGCGCCCATGTGGACCGGCTGGCAGGTGCCGGTCGTCGTGAACGTGGCCGGCGAGTCGGTCGAGGACTACTGGGAGACCGCCCGGCGGCTCGACGGCGTCGAGGGCGTGGCCGGGATCGAGCTCAACATCTCCTGCCCGAATGTGCAGCGCGGGCTGATCTTCGGCTGCGATCCTGGCGCGGCCGCCGAGGTGACGGCGGCGGTGCGCGAGGCGACCGCGCTGCCGCTCATCGTCAAGCTCAGCCCCAACGTCACCAGCCCCGTGCCGATCGCCCAGGCGATCGAGGCCGCCGGCGCGGACGCCATCTCGCTGATCAACACGCTGCTCGGCATGCAGATCGATACGCGCCGCCGGAAGCCGTACATCGCGCGCGGCACGGCGGGCCTCTCCGGCCCGGCGATCAAGCCGGTGGCGCTGCGCATGGTCTGGGAGGTGGCGCAGGCGGTGCGGGTGCCGGTGATCGGCATCGGCGGGATCGCCACGGCCGAGGACGCGCTCGAGTTCATCATGGCAGGCGCCTGGGCGGTGCAGGTAGGCACCGCCACCTTCCGCAACCCGCGGGCGGCGCTCGAGGTGATCGACGGCATCGCCGCCTTCTGCAGGGCCGAGGGGATCGACGATTACAAGGAGCTGATCGGCGCCGCCCTGCCCGAGCCCGTGCGCGCCCAGCTCCGCACAAGCCTCCTCCCCGCGCTGGCCACCCGTTCGTAGTCGACGGCGTCAGCGTTCCCGCCCAGCCGAGCGATCGCCGGCAGCAGGCTGCAGCGCGCACGAGCCCTGCGCGTTCGGCGGCCTAGCATCTTGACCAATGGGCGGTGACGCGCTATATACGTGGGAACCCGAATCGGGGCGCGGGGCCGTGCATCGTCGTTGGGAGGAGCGATGTCCGGGCTGGTCGTGTCCGATCTGTCGATCCGCTTCGGCGGCATCGTCGCGCTCGACGGCGTCTCCTTCACGGTGGCGCCCGGCGAGATCGTGGGCCTGATCGGCCCGAACGGGGCGGGTCAGACCACCGTCTTCCACTGCATCACGCGCCTCTACACCCCCGACCGCGGCGCCATCAGCTTCGACGGCGTCGACCTGCTCAGGCTGCCGACCCACCGCATCGTGCACTGCGGCATCGCGCGCACCTTCCAGCACCTCGAGCTCTTCCCGACCATGACCGTGGGCGAGGTGCTCCTGGTCGGGGAGCACGGCCGCTCGCGCGCCGACGTCGTCTCGACCGCGCTCTGGCTGCCGCACGTGCGGCGCGAGGAGCGCGAGTTGCGCGCACGCATCGCCGACATCCTCGACCTGCTGGAGCTCACGCCCTACCGCGACGTCCCCTGCGGCACGCTCCCCTTCGGCGTGCAGAAGCGGGTCGACCTCGGCCGCGCGCTCGCCACGCGGCCGCGGCTGCTGCTGCTCGACGAGCCGGCCGGCGGGCTCAACCACGAGGAGCTCGACGAGCTCGGCCGGCTCATCCGGCGCATCCGCGACGAACGCGGGATCGCGATCCTGCTGGTCGAGCACCACATGGCGCTGGTGATGTCGATCTCCGACCGCGTGACCGTGCTCGACTTCGGCCGCAAGATCGCGGAGGGGACGCCGGCCGAGGTGCGCGCGAACCCGGCGGTGATCGAGGCGTACCTGGGCGAGGAGGTCGTCGATGCTCCGGCTGGTTGACCTCGAGGCGCGTTACGGGCCGGTGATCGCGCTGCGCGGCGTCTCGCTCGAGGTGCCGGCGGGCGGGGTGGTGGCGGTGCTGGGCGCCAACGGCGCCGGCAAGTCGACGCTGCTGCGGGCGATCTCCGGGCTCATCCGGCCGAGCGGCGGCACGATCGAGTACGAGGGCCGGCGGATCGACCGCCTTGCCCCCGAGAAGATCGTCGCGCTCGGGCTCTCCCAGGTGCCCGAGGGGCGCCAGATCTTCACCGAGCTGACCGTGCTCGAGAACCTCAGGCTCGGCGCCTACACCCGCCGCGACCGCGCCGGCATCGCGCGGGACATCGAGCGCGTCTACACCTACTTTCCCCGGCTGAAGGAGCGCGCCGGCCAGGTGGCGGGCACGCTCTCGGGCGGGGAGCAGCAGATGCTCGCCATCGGCCGCGCCCTGATGGCCCGTCCGCGGCTCCTACTGCTCGACGAGCCCTCGCTCGGGTTGGCGCCGCTGATCGTGCGCGAGATCTTCCGCATCATCCAGGCGATCAACCAGGAGGAGCGCCTGACCGTGCTGCTGGTCGAGCAGGACGCGGGTGCTGCGCTCAACGTGGCGCAGTTCGGCTATGTGCTGGAAACGGGGCGCGTCGCCATCGCCCAGGAGGCGGCCGCGCTCAGGCAGAACGAGGCGATTCGGCGCTCGTACCTCGGCTATTGACGGCCGCCCGCGCGGGCCCGCCTCGGCTCGAGCGGGCCGCGGCCGGGTACCCTTTTGCGGGTGGGCCAGCCACTCGGGTCCGCGACCCGACCAGGTAGCGGGGCTCGGGTCATCGGACTCGAGCAGCGGTGGACAGATGGGAGGGGGAAGGGGGACGCCCGTGGGCTTCGACTTCCAGACCGTGGTCAATGGTCTCGGCGTCGGCGCGATCTACGCGGCGGTGGCGCTGGCGCTCGTCCTCATCTACCGCTCGACCGACGTCGTCAACTTCGCCCAGGGCGAGATGGCGATGTTCTGCACCTTCATCGGCTGGTCGATCATGGTCGGCGGGGTCAAGCTGTTCGGCCTCGAGCTCGGCACGCTGCCGTTCTGGCCCGGCTTCCTGGTCACACTCGTCATCGCGGGCGTCGTCGGCGCGCTGACCGAGCGGATCGTCGTGCGGCCGGTCGAAAACGCGCCGCTCCTGAGCATCGTCATCGTCACCCTCGGCCTCTTCAGCATCTTCAACGCGCTGGCCGCCGCGATCTGGCAGTCGCAGCCCAAGCCGTTCCCCACGCCGTTCCCGGGCGGGCCATTCCAGGTCGGGCCGCTGCTCGTCAATCGGCAGGCGGTCGGCACGCTTGCGGTGAGCCTGGTGATCATGGGGCTGGTCTTTGTGTTCTTTCGGTACACGAAGGTCGGCCTGGCGATGCGGGCGGCCGCGATCAACCCGACGGCGGCGCGGCTGGTGGGGATCCCGGTGGGCAACATGCTCACGCTGGGCTGGGCGCTTGCCTCGATGATCGGTGCGGCGGCCGGGATGCTGATCGCCCACGCGATCCTGCTCGAGCCGAACATGATGGCCGGGGTGCTGATCTACGCCTTCGCGGCGGCGGTGGTCGGTGGCCTCTCCAGCCCGGTCGGCGCGATCATCGGCGGGCTCCTGGTCGGCGTGATCGAGAACGTGGCCGGCTCGAACGACCTGATCGGCTCGGAGCTGAAGACGCCGCTCGCCTTCCTCATCATCGTGCTGGTGCTGACGATCAAGCCCTCCGGCCTGCTCGGCCGGACGATCGCGAAGAAGGTGTAGGCCGATGGCCAGGGCCGTGCTCCCGCTCCCGCTCGGCGTCGCGCTCGGCGCGCTCCTCGCGCTCGGGCTGTTCCTGCTGCTGTACTGGCCGGTCGGCCTGGAGGCCTGGCTCGCCTTCGCGCTCGCCTACCTCGTCGCCGCGGGGATCGTCTGGTGGCTGACGCGCCACGAGCGCGCCGCCGCGATCGCGCCGCTGCTGCTCCTCTCGGTGCTGGTGCCGTTCTACCTGCCGGCGTTCGAGGCCGCCAACATCGTCGTCTTCGCCATCATCGCCATCGGGCTCAACATCCTGACCGGCCAGGCGGGGCAGGTCTCGCTGGGTCACGGGGCGCTGGTGGCGGTGGGCGCCTACACGACCGCGATCCTGATGCGCGACCACGGCTGGCCGTTCTGGGCGACCTTCCCGGTGGCCGCGCTCAACGCCTCGCTGCTCGGGTTCCTGCTCGGCCTGCCGTCGCTGCGCCTGACCGGGCCGTACCTGGCGATCGCCACGCTCGCGCTCGCCCTCGTCGTGCCGACCCTGCTCAAGAAGTTCGAGCCGCTCACACACGGCGTGCAGGGCATCCTCCTGCGCAAGCCGACCCCCCCCGCGCCGCTCAACGACCTGGTGGTGGCGATCTCGGGTGAGCCGCTGGCGCAGGACGCCTACCTCTACCTGCTCTGCCTGGCGGTGGCGGCGGTGATGATCGTGCTGGCCTGGAACATCGGCCGGGGCCGCACCGGCCGGGCGTTCCGGGCGCTGCGTGACAGCGAGGTGGCCGCCTCGGTGCTGGGCATCTCGATCCCGGTCTACAAGACGCTCGCCTTCGTGGTCAGCGCCTTCTTTGCGGGGATCGGGGGCGCGCTCTACGCGGTGCTGGTCGGCTTCGTCAGCCCCGACAGCTTCTCGCTCGTCTTCAGCCTCCAGTTCCTGGTGATGATCGTGATCGGCGGGCTCGCCTCGATCCCCGGCGCGATCCTCGGGGCGTTGCTGGTCTTCGAGCTCGGGCTGCGCGTCGCGCCGCAGGTGAACAACTTGATCGCGCCCGAACTGACGGGCAAGAACCCCTGGATGGTCTACGGCGTCGTGCTCATCCTGATGATGATCTTCGCGCCGACCGGCGTCTGGGGCCTTATCCGGCGTGGCTGGGCGCGGGTGCGGCGGCGCACCACGGCCGGCCCGGCCCAGCCGCAGCCCGCTTCGCCCGAGGTGGTCAGGTCGGCCGGCCCCGGCTGACGGGGGCAGGAACCGGCCGGGCGAGGGGTGGATCAAATCCTCCCCGGCGCGCGTCTCAAGCCCAGAGGGCAAAGCACCCGCTGCCCGCCGGCGCCTGGCCGGACGGGTCGACACCCGGATCAGCGCAACCGCAACGTGCCAGAGGAGGTCGATCAGGCGATGCTACGTCCGTCCACCACAGGCCGTCTCTTCGCGCTGCTGCTTGCCGTCGTGTTCGCCACGTCCACCGTCGCCTGCCGCGAGGGGGGCGGCGGCTCGGCGCCGGCCGGCCAGCCGCCGGCGGC
>JBHOQZ010000634.1:0-12166 GCA_042408635.1 Chloroflexota bacterium | reverse complement strand
CACGCCTTCGCCGCCGCCGCCCAGCGCCACGGCGCGACGGTGCGGACCGGCGTCACCGTGACCGCGCTCGAGGCGCCGGGCGGCCGCGTCGCGGGCGTCCAGACGAGCGAGGGCCGGATCGCGGCGGACGCGGTGGCGGTGGCGGCGGGCGTCTACACCGATCGCCTGCTCGGGCCGCTCGGGCTCGACCTGCCGCTCCTGCCGCGGCACGTCTCGGTCGTCCAGACGACGCCGCTGCCGCCGCTGCTCGACCAGGTGCTCGGCGTCGCCAACGCCGACTTCGCCGGGCGCCAGGAGGTCGGCGGACGTCTGCGCTTCACGGGCGGCGGCGCGCCCTGGACCTGGCCCGCGGGCGAGCTGCGCGACGAGGCGGTCCAGCCCGTCGCGCGCGACGTGGCCGAGCTGATCCAGCGCGGCACGCGCATCCTGCCGGCCCTGGGCGAGGCCCGGATCGCCCGCGTCTGGGGCGGCCTGATCGACGCCACGCCGGACGCGCTGCCCGTCATCGAGCGATCGCCCGCCATCGAGGGGCTGGTGATCGCGGCGGGGTTTTCGGGTCACGGCTTCTGCCTCGGCCCGGTCACGGGCGAGATCATCCGCGAACTGGTCATGACCGGCGCCTCGACGCACCCTATCGAGCCGTTCCGCTTGGATCGCTTCGCCGCCGCAGGGGCCGGGCGGGCGGGAAGGTCGGGGGCGGATAGCACGACACGAAAGGAGAGGCTTGGATGACTGGACGGTTCCTCGCGACCATCCTCGCCGTGTGCGCGCTGGTGCTGGGCGTGGGTTCGGTTGGCCCGGCGGCGGCCCCGGGCCCGGTCACCGGCGCGGCCGAGGCGGCGGCCCAGCGCAGCAACGTGCTGCGCTTCGGCCAAGCCGCGGCCGACCTGCAGACGCTCGATCCGCACTACGCGAGCGGCACCCAGGACCGCAGCCTGGTGGACATGGTCTACAACGCGCTCATCCGCTATAAGCCGGGCGATGGCACCGTCTTCGAGCCGGACCTGGCGACCGCGCTGCCCGAGCCGCGCATGGTCAACGGCAAGCAGGAGTGGACGTTCACGCTGCGCCAGGGCGTGATGTGCCACGAGATGGAGGGCGTGCCAAGCTACGAGCTGACCAGCGAGGACGTCGTCTACTCGCTCCAGAAGTCGGCCGACCGCAACCGCTCCGCCTACTCGGGCGACTACACCGGCATGACGGTCGAGGCGGTCGACACCTACACCGTCAAGGTCACGCTCGACCAGCCGATCTCGATGGCGCTGTTCTACCCGAAGGTGGCGAACTACGCGGGCGGCTTCATCCTCTGCAAGCGCGCGGCTGAGGCGCTGGGCACCGACGGCCTCAAGACGCGCGCGGTGGGCACCGGGCCGTTCAAGTTCAGCCGCTACATCCCGAACGATCGGGTCGAGCTGGTCGCCAACGAGAAGTACTTCCGTGGCCGGCCGCAGCTCGACGGCGTCGAGTTCCGCTACATCGCCGACCTGTCGAGCCGCGAGCTGGGGCTGCGCGGCGGCCAGCTCGACGTCATCAACGGCACCCAGGACATCACCTGGGTCGACCAGATGGCGCGCAACCCCAACACCAAGGTCGACATCTTCGGTGTGGGCGAGGTCACGGTCGTCCACTTCAACATGGCTAAGCCACCGCTCGACAACCTGAAGGTACGCCAGGCGCTCGCCTACGCGCTCGACCGCGAGGAGTTCGTGGCGCTGGTGGGTGAGAAGGTGGGCGAGGCGGTCTACTCGCCGGTGCCGGCGCAGTTCCTCCCCGGCGGCCTGACCAAGCAGGAGGCCGAGGCGAAGGGCGTCGCCTACAACTACGACCCGAACAAGGCGAAGCAACTGCTGGCCGAGGCGGGCTACCCCGACGGCTTCTCGCTCAGCGTGGTGACCTCGGAGCTGCCCTCGTACCGCACGGTCTATGAGTCGATGCAGGCGCAGCTCGCCAAGGTGGGCGTCAAGCTCGACGTCCAGGTGGTCGACCACGCGACAATGCACAGCCGCATCCGCGAGGATATCAACCCGATCGTCGTCTACGTCGCCTGGCGACCGAACGCGGACGTGGTGCTGACGCAGTTCTTCCACTCCGACTCGATCGTGGTGACCGGGCCGAAGGCGAACACGAACTTCAGCCACTACAACGGGATCGACCGGCTGATCGAGCAGGCGCGCACCGAGCAGGATGCGTCGCGTCAGGCGGCGCTCTGGCAGGAGGCGCAGGTCAAGCTGCTCGAGGACATGGCGGGCAAGCCGATCATGTTCACCAACCAGGTCTACGCCCGCTCGAGCAACGTCGACTACGGCCACGAGCTGAAGTCGGTCCTCGCCCTCTACCCCGGCATCACCGAGCAGACGCGCCTCACCCGGTAGCGGCGAGGGGCGGGCCCCCTGTCCCCCAATGCTGGGGGGCAGGGGGCTTTCTGAGCAGGAGGTGAGCCGGGCGTGCTCCGCTATATCGCGCAGCGGTTGCTGCTGGCGGTCCCCGTCTTTCTCGGGGTGGTCACGATCGTCTTCCTGGTCGTGCGCGTGCTGCCGGGCGACCCTGCCCAGGCGGCGCTGGGCGACCAGGCGTCGAAGGAGGCGGTGGCGACGCTGCGCGAGCAGCTTGGGCTGAACGAGCCGCTGCCGGTGCAGTATCTGCGCTTCCTCGGCGACCTGGCTCGCGGCGATCTCGGCCGCTCGATGATCAACCGCGCGCCGGTCGCGGACCAGATCAGCTCCAACCTGCCGCCCACGATCCAGCTCACGCTGCTGGCGCTCGTGATCGGCATCGCGCTCGGCGTGCCCACCGGCATCTACACCGCCGTCCACCGCAACGAGCTGCCCGACTACGTCGGCCGCGTGCTCTCGCTGGCGGGCCTCTCGGTGCCCGCGTTCTACCTCGGCATCCTGCTCATCCTGCTGTTCGCCATCCAGCTCGGCTGGCTGCCGGCGATCGGCGGCGGCAACCCCGACGATCCGCTCGACACGTTGCGCTACCTTATCCTGCCCGCGCTCACGCTCGGCCTGGTGATGACCGCCTCGGTCGCCCGGCTCTCGCGCTCGGCCATGCTCAACGTGATGAGCCAGGACTACGTGCGCACGGCGCGCGCGAAGGGGCTGCGCGAGCGGGTGGTGCTCCTGCGCCACGCGCTGCGCTCGGCGCTCATCCCGATCGTCTCGCTGACCGGGATCTGGGGAGTGGCGCTGATCGGCGACTCGGTGACGACAGAGATCGTCTTCTCGCGGCCGGGACTGGGCAAGATGATGGTCGGCGCGATGCTCCAGCGCGACTACACCTCGCTCCAGTCGATCATGGTCGTCTACACCGCGTTCGTGGTGGTGATCAACCTGGTCGTGGACATCGTCTACGGCCTGGTCGATCCGCGCGTGCGCCACGGCTAGGTCGGGCCTGCCCGGCCGGGCAGGCCCGGCCGGGCACGTGCGGGCAGTGGGGAGGCACGAGGATGAGCAGCCAGGCAGCAGTCGATGCCGGCGCCGTGGCGGTGCCGGCGCGCAACGAGCAGTGGCGCCGGATGGGGCTGGCATTCCGGCGCAACCGGCTGGCGATCGTGGGGCTGGTGCTCGCGCTCGCCATGGCTGCCATCTCGCTCCTGGCGCCCGTGCTCGCGCCCTACGACCCGATGGAGCAGAGCGCGCGCAGCCGGTTCGCCCCGCCCAGCGCCGCCAACCTGATGGGCCGCGACAGCTTCGGCCGCGACGTCTTCTCGCGCCTCCTGTACGCCGGGCGCATCTCGCTCCTGGTCGGCCTCAGCTCGGTCGTGCTGGGCGGCATCGTCGGCACGGCGCTCGGGCTGGTGGCGGGCTACGCCGGCGGCAAGGTCGAGAACGCGATCATGCGCACGGTGGACGTGCTCATGGCGTTCCCCAGCCTGCTGCTCGGGCTGGCAGTGCTGGCCGTGCTTGGGCCCGGTCTCGAAAAGATGATCCTGGCGATCGGGTTGATGCTGTCGCCGCCGTTCGCGCGCGTCGTCCACGGCTCGACGCTCGCGCTCAAGCACCGGGAGTTCATCGAGGCGGCGCGGGCGCTGGGTGCCGGGCAGGGGCGCATCCTGGGCGTGCACGTGCTGCCCAACCTGCTCGGCGAGATCGTCGTGCTGGGTGGGCTCTGGACCGCCTCGGCGATCCGGATCGAGGCGAGCCTGAGCTTCATCGGGCTGGGGGTGTCGCCCCCGACGCCGACCTGGGGCAACATGATCCGGGATGGCGTGCCCCACTTGATGAACGCGCCCTGGCTCTCGATCTATCCGGGCCTCGCCATCCTCGTCACCGTGCTCGCCTTTAACCTGCTCGGCGACGGCCTGCGCGACGTCCTCGACCCGCGCCTCCAACGCTGAGCCACACCGGCCGAGCGGAGGGGCGCCCCGCGTCCGGCTGACGCCAAGGAGGTCACCCGATGGCGGAGATGCGCGATGGTCCGACGCCGGCAGGTCTGCCCGGCGTGGAGGCGGTGCACCTGTTTCGCCTCGACGGGCAGGTGGCGGTCGTGACCGGCGGGTCGAGCGGGCTCGGGCGCGCCATGGCGCTCGGGCTGGCGCGGCACGGCGCCCGCGTGGTCGTCTCGGGGCGCGACGAGGCGCGCTGCCGCGCCGTTGCGGCTGAGATCACCGCCGCCGGGGGTGAGGCGGAGCCCGTGGTCGCGGACGTGGCCGCGTACGCGGGCTGCCAGGCACTCATGGCGGCGGCGCTGCGGCGCTTCGGGCAGATCGACGTGCTGGTGACCAGCGCGGGCGTAGTCCAGAGCGTGCCCGCGACCGAGATGTCGCCCGAGGAGTGGCTGCGGGTGATCAACACGGACTTGAACGGCGTCTTCTGGTGTTGCCAGGCGGCGGGGCGCCACATGGTCGAGCTGCGGCGCGGCAGCATCATCAACATCGCCTCGATCAGCGGCCTCTACGGCTTCAGGGACCAGGCGGCCTACTGCGCGGCCAAGGGCGGCGTCGTCCTGCTCACGAAGGCGCTGGCGGTCGAGTGGGCGCCGCGGGGCGTGCGCGTCAACTGCATCGCGCCGACCTGGTTCTACACGCCCATGAGCGCGGGCACGCTCGACGACCCGGCCCAGCGGGCGCAGAAGCTCGAGCAGATCCCGCTCGGCCGGGTGGGGGAGGAGGGAGATATCGTCGGACCGGTCGTCTTCCTCGCCTCGAGCGCCGCGAGCTATGTCACCGGCCACATCCTCGCCGTCGACGGCGGCAAGACGGCGCTGCTGACCGACTACTGAGCCGGCCTGGCGGCTACCGGTTCGGCGCGTCGGCTCCGAGGATGATCTCGATGTCGACGTCGGCGTCGGGCTGCGGCACGTGGCGGATGCGCGAGTCGGGCAGGTTGCCGAGCAGGTGCCGCAGGTAGGAGAGGGTGTAGGCGCCGCGGGCGGTGCGGTTGGTGCGGTCGATCCCGTTCGGTGTGCGGTCGATGATCACCGTCTCAGCGTAGTCGTTGCGGTCGGCGGTGTCGAAGCGGGCGACGTCGAAGTAGAGATTCTTGAGGTACTTCGCCCAGGCGCCGGCCAGTCCCTCGCGTCCGGCGCCGTTGCGGATGCCGATGCGCACCCCGTCCGAGAGCAGGCGCGTGTCGGTGTAGAACAGCTCGCGGATCAGCTCGGCTATCGCCTCGCGCTGCGGCACGAGCGCATCACCGGTGCGGGTCGAGTTGTAGCCGGTGACGTAGCGCGCGTCGATGGCGCGCGAGCGGACGTTGGCCGACGGGATGGTGCGCGCGATGTTGGCCAGCGCCACCATCTGCTCGACCGTCATGTTGGTCACGAAGTGCTCGTTGAAGAGGTCGACAAACTCGGGTAGCCGGCGGATGACATCCAGTTGGAGCGCCTGCTGCCGCATGGCCAGGAGCACCTGGCGCTGGCGCTGACCGCGCTCGAGGTCGTTGCCGCTGTGGCGCGAGCGCGCGTACTGGAGCGCCATGTGCCCGTCCATGAGCTGGCGCCCGGCCGGGATGTAGATCGCCATGGTGCCGTAGTCGTCGGTCGGGTACTCGTTGTCGACGATCGGCTGCTCGACATCGATCCAGACGCCGCCGAGACGGTCGACCCCCTCCTCGAAGCCGCGCAGGTCGATCCTAGCCCAGTAGTGGACCGGCACGCCGAAGTTCAACTCGACCGTCTTGGCTGCCAGCGCCGGGCCGCCGAGTGGGTTCTGCCCGTCCGGGTAACCCTCGAGCGCGCCGTAGGTGTGGGCGCCGGTGATCTTCTCCTGCAGGGTGCCGTAGGTCTTGGTCGGGATCGCCACCAGCAGGTCGCGCGGGATCGAGAGCAGCGCCGCGGTCTTGCCGTAGGGGTCGATCGTGGCGAGGATCATCGTGTCGGTGCGGCCGGGATCCCATTCGGCCGTGTCCTCGCGCTGGTCGAGGCCCATCAGCAGGATGTTCACCCGCTTGTTGAACTGCCAGGTCTGGCTGGGATCCTGCGGCGTGGCGGTCGCGACGGCCGCCGCCGGGTCGGGCTGGGCCCGGGTACCCGGCTCGGCCGGGTGCGGTGAGCCATCGGGCGCTGCTACGATCGCGGGCGGTGGTGGCGGCGGCAGGATAACCGCCAGGCGCGGGTCGGTGGCGGCCTGGGCGGTGTTGAAGTCGGGCAGCTCGGGTCCCTGTACGAGCACCTGCACCTGGTTGAAGAACAGGTAGCCGAAGTAGAGGCCGCCCGCGCAGTAGACGGCGAAGAGGCACAGGAAGAGCCGCCAGCCCCAGTTGCCGGGACGGGCCTGCACCCGGTAGCTCACAGCGCACAGACCTCAGCTTGACAAAGCTCGGCGCGATTATAGCAGACGATCAGGGGCACAACGGCAAAGTAACAGCAAAATACTGTCCCCGCCCCGCGTTCCGATGACGTCTATGGTTTCGCCTGGCGCTGCCGTTCGCGCTCGCGCTCGATGGCGATCTGCGCGGCGCGGCGGGCGTGGCGCACCCGCTGCCACAGGCGCCCGGCGACGTAGCCCGCCTGGGCTGCCCGGTCGAGCGCCCGGTTCTCGGCCAGCGGCTCCCCGCAGAAGGGGCAGCGGGAGGCGGTCTTGCGAATGGGGCGCCCGCAGCGCGGGCACGGCCGCGCCTGATCCGGGGGGATGATCTCGTGCTTGCGGCTGACGAGCCAGATGGCCAGCGGCCCCACCACCAGCCCGAGCAAGAACCAGGCGCCGTAGGAGCGGTTCTTGCCCGCGGCGATCGTGCCTGCTACCAGCGCGCAGAGTATCCAGACGCAGGCCGCACCGACCAGGATGCCGGTAAGCGTGTACGGCCCGATGGTGTGATCAGTTGGGAACATCGCCTCTGCTTCGACCCTCAACCCAGCCGGGCGCCGCGCGCCGCCGGGCTCCCGAGATTGTACCCGATGGCCGCGGTGGGCAGCACCGCCCGGGGGGCGGGCGCCCGGGAGCAACCGTCCAAGCGCAGGGCGAGGCCAAACTTGACTTCCAGGGGCAGTTCGTGAATACTTCACGGTGATCCACGGCAGGGAGGGCAACGATGATCGAGGGCCTGTTTCAACCCGCGCACCTTATCTTGATCCTGGTGATCGTGCTGATCGTTTTCGGGCCTGGGAAGTTGCCCGAGATCGGCTCTGCGCTGGGCAAGAGCATCCGTGAGTTCCGCGACTCGACCAAGGACAACCCGACGCAGGCGCAGGTGGCAGCCAAGGACGAGGTGACCGAGAAGCCGGCCTCCCCGGCCGCGCCGACCTCGACCACCAACACCACGACCACCAGCCCGAACAAGACGGTGTAGAGCGCCCCGGCCGCGGGCCAAGGCGGTGGACGATACGAACCGGCACCTGGCGTGTTGCCGAGGTGCCGGTTCGCTGTTTCCTCCTCTCCACCCGACCCGGCCGGACCCGGACCCGGCGGCCGCCTGCCCGCCCTCACCTGAGCGTCGGGAACGACGTACCGCGTGCTACCCGCCCGGGTCTTCCCGCCCGGTCTGCCCCGGGAGCGGGTGCGGGGCTACTCGGCCACGGGTGGAGCGTCCGCCAGCAGCGGCGCCAACTCCGTCCAGCCGTAGGCGATCTCGGTCAACCCTGCTCCACCGAGGGTGATCGGCTTCGTGCGCACGGGCACCCCGCCCAGCGCCGCGTAGAAGCCGCAGGCCGGGTTTCCTTCCAGCACCCAGACGAGTAGGCCCATGTAGCCGGCCAACGAGAGGTGCCGCGCGACCGCCCCCGCCAGGGCGCGCCCGATCCCGTGCCCCTGCGCCGCCGCGACCAGGTAGATGGCGTAGAGCTCCCCCCGGAACACCGGATCGCCCTCGCGCTCTGGGCCGCCGTCGGCGAAGCCCACGATCTCGCCCGGCGCCGTCTCGGCCACGAAGCAGGCGGCGTCGGGGCGCGGCATGGTCAGGGCGCGGCTCCACATGGCCTCCCGCCCCGCTTCCGAGAGGTTGTCGAGCACCGCGTCGGGGATGAGCCCGCGGTAGGTGGTGCGCCAGCTCGCCACGTGCACGCGGGCGATCGCGGGGGCGTCCCGGGGCGTCGCCTGGCGGATCCGCGCCGTCACGGCCCCACCTCCGGGGCGTCGTCCTCGGCGAAGAAGGTGAGCAGGCGGTCGGCGACGAGCTCGGGCTGCTCCTCGGCCATGAAGTGGCCGCAGGCCGCGATCTCCTCACCCCGCACGTCGAGCGCGCTGGCGCGCCAGACCGCGAGCACGTCGTGGCGCCGCGCCAACCCGTACTCGGCGGCCCAGAGGACGAGCGTCGGGGCGCGGATGCGGGCGGCCTCGCCAGCGTCGGCGCGGTCGTGCTCGAGGTCGAGCGTGGCGCCGGCGCGGTAGTCCTCGAAGCCGCCGCGCAGCGCGCCGGGCGCTGAGAAGGCGTGGACGTAGACCGCGATGTCCTCGGCGGTGAAGGCGCCGCGCTGGAAGCACCACTCGCGGTAGAAGTGGCGCAGAAACGCCTCGATGTTGGCGCCGACGAGCAGCTCGGGCAGGTCGGGCACGGCGTTGAAGAGCCAGTGCCAGCTCCCGAGTGCCGCCCGGTCGTCCATGGTCTCCCAGACGACGCGGGTGGGGACGATGTCGAGCAGGGCCAGGCGTCGGAGCGCGTCGGGGTGGTCGAGTGCGAATCGGTGGGCGACGCGCGCGCCGCGATCGTGGCCGGCGAGGTGGATCCGGTCGTGGCCGAGCGCGCGCGCGAGCGCGCGGATGTCGGCCGCCATGGTGCGCTTGTCGTAGCCGGCGGCGGGCCTGTCGCTCGCGCCGTAGCCGCGCAGATCGGGCGCGACGACGGTGAAGCGCTCGGCGAGCGCGGGGATGACCTTGCGCCAGGCGTACCAGGTCTGGGGCCAGCCGTGGAGCAGGTAGAGGGGCGGGCCGTCGCCCGCCGTCACGTAGTGCAGCCGGATGCCGTTCGCGTGTGCCGTGCCGTGCCGCATACCCGCGCCTCCTCGTCGTCCGCGTCAGCCGCGGCCGGCTCTCGCCTGCCGCTGCCGCGTCGCTCTCCATAGTGGTGCGGCGGCCCGCTCGATGCAGTGGGCGCGCCAGCAGCCGGGTGACGCCGCGCCCGAGCCCTGGCAGCGCCCGGCCAGGCTACCGGCCCGCGGGGCGAAACCGACAACAAGCGTTCGTGCCCCGGCAGCCTCCGGGGCACGAACGCGCTGCCGTCTCTGGCCGCGGGCGGGGTACCGACGCGGTGCGACCGGGGCTAGGTGATGGAGACGATAGTCATGCGGCGGATGCCGGCCGGCGTCATCGCCTCGACCGAGTCGCCGACGCGGTGGCCGGCCAGGGCGCGCCCGACGGGGGAGCTGATCGAGATGCGGCCGTTGCGCGGATCGGCCTCGGCCGAGCTGACGATGAGGTATTCCTCTTCGCCCTCGTCGTCGGCCACGCGCACGCGCGAGCCGAGCTCGACGGTCCCGTCGGAGCGGCGCTGGGCCTCCTCTTCCTCGCTGAGGACGATCGCCTCGGCCAGTAGTCGTTCGAGTGCCTGGATGCGCCCCTCGACGAAGGCCTGCTCGTTCTTGGCTTCCTGGAACTCGGTGCTCTCGCGCGGGTCCTCGCTCTCGCGCGCCGCCTGAAGACGCTCCGCGACCTCCTTGCGCCGCACGTTACGGAGGTAGTCCAGCTCGGCCTGAGCACGGTCTCGCCCCTCACGCGTCAGCACGGTGCGCGTGTCGATGCGCGGGTTCTCCATCCCACTATCCTCTCGAAGACTAAAGCCGTGCAGGCGCTCACGCGCCGCCCGGCCCTTCACAATGCGCCCCGGTTCGGGTCGTGCCGACCGTCGACGGTTTCCCGCGCGCGCCGCCTGGTCACGCGGGGACGCGCCGATGCCGCCCGACCACCGTCAGGTGCATCGCTCAGTATAACGAGCGGCTCGGACCAACGTCAAGGCGGCCACGACCTTGCAATGCCCCCGTTTTACTCAGCCGCTAGGGCCCCAGCGGCATTTGAGGCGATAGCGGCGTTGCCAGGGGCGCCAGAGGGGTGCCCAACTGCTGAGGTGGTCGTCCAACCAGCGGACGAGACGCTGCAGGATCCAGCCGAGATCGGGTGCCCGGATCACCTCGAGGCCCAAGCGGACATAGCTGAGTTGTCCCCAGGCGGCGAAGCGCCGGAGCCAGGGTGGGAGCTTGGGCCGGGGGTCGCGATGCGGCAGGACGGGCGGGGGCAAGCTGGGTTCGGGCGGGTCGGCCGGGTCGGTGTGCTGGCTTGGTGGCGGGTTCCCGGGACGGGTGGCGCCCGGTGTCAGGGGCGGGCCGGACTCAGCCGGCGGCGCCGAAGCGGGCCGGTCAGTCGTCGGCCGGAGCGCTGCGGTGGTGGGGAGGTCAGCCAACGCCTGGAGGCCGACCAAGGCACAGAACCACTCGGCGGCCGCGAGGACGAGGAGCAGCCGATGGAGGTGGCAGAGGTGGCGCAGGCGATGGGCTTCGCCGCTCTCCCGCAACAGCAGGCCCGTCTTCTCATCCCGATTGGCGGCTTCGATCCGCATCCGCCAGCGGTACGCCGTCTCCGTCCAGTCGGCCCGATCGAGACTGGTGACCAGGTACCAGGGTTCCCGCTGCCCCGGTTCCCAGCAGCCAAGGAGGTTGAGTGGAACCCGATCCTCCTGATGATACGCCACCTGCGGGCACCACCGTCGCTCCCCTGGCCGCAAGGCCAGCGCCTCGCCCACCGCACGGCTCGGCTGATCCGGCTGGAAATAGCCGTGGGTCTCGGGATCGATCCGGATGACGAAGTCGCGCCCGTGGGCGAGGAGCCAGCGGAAGAGGCTGCTGCGGGCAAAGCCGCGGTCGGCGACGAGGACGCCCCGGACGGCCGGCGAGAGCAGGTGCCAGACGAGCGTAATCAGCTGTTCCTCGATCTGGTTCTGACTCGCGAAGGGGCAGCGGCGAGCGCCGGCTGCTAGAGGCCGCTCCCCGCGGCGGGGGGCGCTGCTGGTCAGCAGAGCATCCGGCCAGGTGGCTTCCGGCGGGAAACAGGCGATGAGGTGGCGGCGATGGTAGGTCGTCAGGGCAATCGGTAAGCCGCGACTGCCGCACGGCACCGCGGCGATCAGCGCGGCAAACGGCTCGAACTAGGTCGTGTCGAGCAGGATCGGCAGCAGCCATGGTCCCGCGGTCTGGTCGGGGAGGTCGGCACCAAACCGATAGCTGAGCTTGAGGTAGCGGGCCGAAAGGGCCAGCTCGTCGAGCCGCGGAGTGTCGAGAAACCGCAGCAGCCGCTTGAGGCGACCATGCAGCGGCTGGTCGGGGCGCGGCAGGGCCCGAGCCAGGTTCGAGAGGTTGAGGCTCGGTCGCTCGAGCATGGCTGCGAGCAGGTGCGCGAAGTTCTCGACCTGCGTCTTGCGCCAGGTCGGCGCCAGATCCTCGACAAGGGCACGGATTTCCGAGTATGCTGACACCATCGGCGGCTCCTTGGGACTGTGGTTCGTTGCATACCCCAGTCTACTCGGATCCGCCGATTCTGTCCTTGCTTCCCTTTCACAAAGGGGGGCATTGCAAGGGCCACGACCCCTGGTGGCGCGCTGCGACGGGCTGCCGGCGAGCCGCCAGCCGGCCGTGAACCTGCTATACTCGGCGGCGGCCCTATGCGGCACACTCCCTGGCTGGAGGATGTCGGCAACCGTGCCCCGCTTTTCCGTCTCCGAGGTCCAGCACCTCGTGCTCGGACTCGTCCTGGCCGGGCTCGTGCCCTTCGGCGTGCTGGTCGCCGCCAGCGCCCCGGCGCTCG
>JBHOQZ010000626.1:0-2332 GCA_042408635.1 Chloroflexota bacterium | reverse complement strand
CCCTGGCCAGGCCCGGCGAACGCCGCCGGCCCGGTGTCCGCCGCACCCTTGGCGCCGGGAGGGAGAGGCGGCGAGGCGGCGGTCCAGACAGGGCCGGACCGGGTGCCCGCGGGCCTGGTCGAGTTCCTGGCGGCCGGGCCGCCGCCGGTCTACGTCGGGTTCGGCAGCCTGACCGCCGCCGATCCGCGCGCCCAGACCGACCTCGTCGTCGAGGCGCTGCAGCGGAGCGGGCAGCGCGGTGTCCTGCTCGTCGGCTGGGGCGGCCTGACCGCGGACGGCCTGCCGGACGACGTCTTCGCCGTCGGCGCCGTCCCGCACGACTGGCTGTTCCCGCGCCTGGCGGCGGTGGTGCACCACGGCGGCGCCAGCACGACGGCCGAGGGGTTGCGCGCGGGCGTGCCCTCGATCCTCGTGCCGTTCTTCGCCGACCAGCCATTCTGGGCGAGCCGGGTGGGGGCGCTCGGGGTCGGGCCGCGGCCGATTCCTCGCCGCGAGCTTACGGTCGGTCGGCTGGTCGAGGCGATCCGCCGCGCCGTGGACGATCAGGCGCTGCGGGCACGCGCCGCGCGGCTCGGCGCCGCGATCCGTGCCGAGGACGGCGTCGGGCGCGCCGTCGCGGCGTTTCATCGGGAGCTGCCTCGGGCCGCGCGCATCGTTCGCGCCGCCCGGGAGGCCGCCTGAGCCAAGGCGGCAGGAAGCGCCGCGGCGCGAGAGCCTGCGGCGCAGGGGAAATGGAGGCTAGGGGGGAAGGCTTGGAGCGGCAGCACATCGCAGGCAACGCGCCCTGGGAGCCGATCGTCGGCTATTCGCGCGCGGTGCGCGTGGGCAATCTGATCCAAGTGAGCGGCACGACCGCCACCGACGACGCGGGCCGGCTGGTCGGCGCGGGCGACGCCTACGCCCAGACCGTGCAGATCATCCGCAACATCGAGGCGGCGCTGCGGCGGGCCGGCGCCGACCTGCGCCACGTCGTGCGCACGCGCATCTACGTCACGAACATCTCCGATTGGCAGGCCGTCGGGCGCGCCCACGGCGAGTACTTCCGCGACATCCGCCCGGCCGCCACCCTCGTGGCGGTGGCGGCGCTGCTCGACCCCGCCATGCTCGTCGAGATCGAGGCGGAGGCGATCGTCCCCGGCTGACCTCCTCTGACCCGCCGAGCCTGGCGGCGGCGGCGGGCGGTACGGATCGGCACGACTCAACCGCGGCGGCAGATTGCCGACCGGCGGGCGCGGTGAGACACTGGGGCGACTTCGCCGGTCCGGTCCACTCTGGCAGCCGGCTCCTACGGCGGCGTGGGCGATCGGCGGGTAGGCTCAGTGTGGAGGAGAGAGGCAGCGCATGGCAGCGGAAGCAGGTAACGGCCAGGCACTTCTGAATGCCCTGGAGTGGCGCCCCATCGGCCCCTACCGGGGCGGACGCGTCGTCGCGGTCGCCGGGCACCCGACCCAGCCGCTCACGTTCTACTTCGGCTCGACCGGCGGCGGCGTCTGGAAGACGACCGACGGCGGCACCTTCTGGCACAACATCTCCGACGGCTACTTCAAGCGGGCGTCGGTCGGGGCGATCGCGGTCAGCGAGGCGGACCCCAACGTCATCTACGTCGGTATGGGCGAGACGACGATCCGCGGCAACGTCTCCCACGGCGACGGCGTCTATCGGTCCGTGGACGGCGGCAAGACGTGGAGCCACTGCGGCCTCGCGGAAACCCGCAACATCGCCAAGGTACGCATCCACCCCCAGAACCCGGATCTCGTCTACGTGGCGGCGCTCGGCCACGCCCACGGCCCCAACCGCGAGCGCGGCCTCTACCGCTCGAAGGACGGCGGCCGGAGCTGGGAGCAGGTGCTGTTCGTCAGCGAGGATGCGGGCGGGATCGACCTCCAGCTCGACCCGCACAACCCGCGCGTGCTCTACTGCGCCTTCTGGGAGGCGCGCCGCGGCCCGCACTACCTCAACAGCGGCGGTCCCGGCAGCGGCCTCTGGAAGTCGACCGACGGCGGCGACACCTGGACCGACATCTCGCGCAATCGGGGCCTGCCCGCCGCGCGCGACGTCGAGGCTGGGCGCGAGATGCGCCCCTACGGCAAGATCGGCATCGCCTGCTCGCCGGCGCGCGAGGGGCGAATCTGGGCGATCGTCGAGCACGAGGACGGTGCCGTCTTCCGCTCCGATGACGGGGGCGAGTCCTGGCAGCGGCTCTGCGAGGACCGCAACCTGCGCCAGCGCGCCTGGTACTACCACCACATCTACGCCGATCCGCAGGACCCCGAGACCGTCTGGGTGCTCAACGTCGAGTGCTGGCGTTCGAGCGACGGCGGCAAGACGTTCG
>JBHOQZ010000625.1:0-2032 GCA_042408635.1 Chloroflexota bacterium | reverse complement strand
GTCCACAAGTCGGGCGACCGGCTGCTGCGCTTCGTCAACCCGGTCTTCGAGCAGGTGGCGAAGGAGCGCGGCTTCTACTCGGACACGCTCATGCAGGACGTGCTGTTCCACGGTAGCGTCCAGGGTGTGGCGGGCGTGCCCGAGGATGTGCAACGCGTCTTCGTCACCGCGCACGAGATCGCCTCCGACTGGCACGTCCGTATGCAGGCGGCCTTCCAGGCGCATACTGACAATGCAGTCAGCAAGACGATCAACCTGCCCAACAGCGCCACGGTCGAAGATGTGCGCCACGCGTATCTCCTCGCCTACGAGCTGGGCTGCCGCGGCATCACGGTGTTCCGCGACGGCTGCAAGGGCGAGCAGGTGCTCAACGTCGGCGTCGAGAAGCCGAAGGAAGAGGCGCCCGCCCCCGCCGCCCCGGTGCTCGAGGCGATCGTGAAGGAGCGGCCGCCGGTCGTCTTCGGCTACACCACCCAGATCCAGGCGCCCGAGGGCAAGGTCAACGTCACGCTCAACTCCGACGACGGCGGGCTGCTCGAGGTCTTCATCAACATCGGCAAGGCCGGCAGCGACCTGGCGGCGCTGGCCGAGGCGATGGGCCGCCTGATCTCGCTCAACCTGCGCCTGCCCTCCCCGATGTCGCAGGACGCGCGCGTGCGCGAGATCATCGACCAGCTCCGCGGGATCGGCGGCAGCCGCTCGATCGGCTTCGGCCAGACCCAGGTGCGGTCGCTGCCGGACGCGCTGGCCCAGGTGCTCGAGCGGCACCTGACCGAGCGGCCGTCGCAGGAGCGGCGTCGGGCGGAGGCGGAGCAACCGCCGCTGCCGGGCCTGCTGCACACGGGCAACCTCTGCCCCAAGTGCGGCTGCAGCACCCTCGTCTACGAGGAGGGCTGCAAGAAGTGCTACTCCTGCGGCCACAGCGAGTGCTGAGCCTCACCCCACGCCTCACCCCGGCGTGAGGCGTGGGGGCGGCGGCGCACGCCGAGCCGACCGCCCGACCCCGCAACGCCCGAAGCCACCTCCCTGGCACCCAGGAGGTGGCTTCGTTGCTGGCTACCTCAACCCCCCTGACGGCTGCATCGGGCGTGCAGTAAGCGCACAATCTCGCGGTAGCACTTGTCGAACGACGGTGCCCGGCGTCAGGCAACGACCGTGAAGACGCGCCCACTGGTCCGGCACGCCCTTGAGCACGTAGGCGCCCCGGTCCTCGAAGCGCAGGCCGGAGCCGGCGACCAGGTCTTTGACCGTGCTCGACACGAGCACCTCGCCCGGCCGGGCCAGGGCCGACACCCGCTGGCCGATGTGAACCGCGATCCCGCCGACATCCTCCCCCATCAGCTCGCATTCCCCCGTGTGGAGGCCGGTTCGCACCTCCACCCCGAGCCGGCGGACCGCATCGCGGATCGCGACGGCGCAGCGAATGGCGCGGGCCGGGCCATCGAAGGTGACCAGGAAGTCGTCGCCGGCCGTGTTGCCCTCCCGGCCCCGAAAGCGCGCGAGCTCGCGCCGAACCAGGGCGCGAAAGCTGTCCAGCAGCTCGTGCCAGCGGCGATCGCCGAGGGCCGCGGCACACTCCGTCGACCCGACGATGTCGACGAACAGGACGGTGGCGAGTACGCGGTCGGGATCCGCCGCCCGGCGCACGCCGGTGAGGAACTCCTCGATCTCGCCGACCAGGGCCTCGATGTCGCCGACCCACGGCAGATGGTCGATCCCGGGCAGCTCCACGTACCGGGCGTGCGGGAGGGCTTGTGCCAGGTAGCGGGCGTTCTCGACCGGGATCGCCGGGTCGCCGGCCCGATGGAGGATGAGCGTGGGCACCGTGATCGCCGGAGGATGTGGCGGATGTCGATCTCGGCAGCCATCTGCCAGATCGCGATCACCGCGTTCGGGCTGGCGCCCAGCCGCAGGTAGGTCGCCCACCAGCGCTTGAACCGTTCGTCGTTCAGCTTGCTCGCGGCCCGCGCCGCCAGGGCCAGCGGGCCGCCCAAGCCCTCCCTAATCTCCTGGTACGCGCGCTGCCACTGCT
>JBHOQZ010000620.1:0-1810 GCA_042408635.1 Chloroflexota bacterium | reverse complement strand
GTCAGCCGCCCGCCCAGACCCAGATGCCCACCGCCCGTGCCCTACCGCGCACCGGCGACGCCGCCGCGCCGGGAGGCTGGCTCGCGCTGGGCGCCCTCGGCCTGATCGGCGCGGGCATCGCCCTCGCCCGCCGCCGGTAGCCGCCGGCTGCCTCCCAACCGGGAGGCAAAGGTTGCGCGACGGTCCCTCCCGCGGGAGGGACCGTCGTCTTCCCGGCGGCAGCGCCCTGGCGTGGGCGCTACCCGGCCTGCCCGCCGGCGAGCGGCAGGCCTGCCGGCTTGACCGGCAGCGACGCGTCGCGCCAGGGCGGCAGGGTCTCGGCCAGGTGGCAGGCGACCCGGCGGTCACCCGCAGCCCCACGCAGCGGCGGGGGCTCGACCCGGCAACGCTCGACGGCGTACGGACAGCGCGGGTGGAAGCGGCAGCCGCCGGGTTGGGTGGTGGCGCCCGCGGCCTCGTTCGCCGGCGCCGGCACGAGCTCCGACTCCGGGCGATGCCGCCCTGGGTCCGGGATCGGGATCGCCGCCAGCAGTGCGCGCGTGTAGGGGTGGTGCGGGTCGGTAAGCAACGCCTCGGTCGGGCCGTCCTCGACGATCGCGCCGCGGTACATCACCGCGATCCGGTCGCAGAGGTAGCGTGCCACCGAGAGGTCGTGGGTGATGAAGAGGCAGGCGATCCCCAGCTCGGCCTGGAGGCGCCGCAACAGCGCCATGACCCCGGCGCGCACCGACGCGTCGAGCATCGAGACCGGCTCGTCGGCGACCACGAACGCGGGGCGCAGCACCATGGCCCGGGCGAAGGCGAGGCGCTGCCGCTGCCCGCCCGAGAGCTCGTGCGGGTACTTCGGGTAGAACTCCTGCGGCGGGCGCAGCCCGACCAGGTCGAAGATCTCGCGCACGCGTGCGGCGCGCTCGGCCTCGCTGGCCCCGATCCGGTGGATCACCAGCGGCTCGACCACCGCGTCGAACGCCGTCTGGCGCGGGTTGATCGCGGCGTAGGGGTCCTGGAAGATCATCTGGAGCCGGCGCCGCAACTCGCGCAGCCGGGCGCCCCCGAGCCGCGTGATATCCAACCCGTCGAGCGCGATCGTCCCGGCGGTCGGCTCCTCCAGCCGCGCCAGCAGCAGACCCGTCGTCGTCTTGCCCGAGCCCGATTCGCCCACCAGCCCGACGATCTCGCCGCGCCGCACCGTCAGGTCGACCCCCTCGACCGCCCGGACGACCTGCTGCCGCCCGAGGAGTGCGTTGAGGAAGCCCTGGTTGAGGGTGAAGTGCTTCGAGAGCCCGCGCGCCTCGACGCAGGGCGGCGCGGCGGGGTCCGGTGGCGCCTCGGTGAAGTCGGCCGACTCGTAGTCCTCGGCCCGGATCGTGAGCCGGCCCGCGAAGTGGCAGGCGGCCGCGTGGGCCGGCGCGAGCGGCTGGCTCGCCGGCTCGATGTCGCGGCAGATCGGCTGCGCGTAGGGGCAGCGCGGCTGGAAGCGGCAGCCGATCGGCGGGCCGGCCGACGCCCGGCGCTCCGCCTGAGCTCGCTCGGCCGAGGGGTACAGCAGGCTGGGCGGCGCACCGGGCAGCGAGATCAGCCGGCGGCGCGGTCCGCGCACCGCCGGGGTCGAGCCGATCAGCGCCGCCGTGTAGGGGTGGGCCGGCTCGCGGATGATGCGCTCGACCGGTCCCTGCTCGACGATCTTGCCGCCGTACATCACCGCGACCCGCTCGCACTGCTCGGCAACCAGGGCGATGTCGTGGGTGATGAGCAGGATGCCGAGCCCCAGGCGGCGGCGCAGCCCCGCCAGCTCGCGCAGGATCGCGTC
>JBHOQZ010000615.1:0-4257 GCA_042408635.1 Chloroflexota bacterium | reverse complement strand
GTCACCCAACCGGCTGCCGAGGTCCGTTCGCGGCGCTCGTCGGCTGGTGGTGCGCCGCTGCGGCTGCTCGAGGTCTACAAGGATTACTGGCCGGTGCGAGGCGGCATCGAGAACACGGTGCGCGAGGTCGCGGTCGGGCTGCGCCGCTGCTACGGCGTGGAGACCGCGGTGCTGGCCACGAGCACCGGCAGGCACGGCTGGCGCGGCATGCTCGAGGGGGTGCCCGTCTGGAAGGTCGGCCGGTTGGCGACGGTGGCCCGGGCGCCGCTCGCGCCCGGGCTCCTCTGGGCGCTGCGGCGGCTACAACCCGACATCGCCGAGCTGCATTTCCCCTACCCGATCGGTGAGCTCGCCTACCTGCTCGCCGGACGCGGCCGGCGGCTGGTCGTGACCTACCACAGCGACATCGTGCGGCAGCGCGGGCTGCTCGTCGCCTACCGCCCGTTCCTCGAGCTCCTGCTGCGCCGCGCCGACCGCCTGATCGCCACCAGCCCGAACTACGCCGCCAGCTCGCCCTTCCTGAGCCGCCACCTCGACAAGACGGTCGTGATCCCGCCCGGCATCGAACCCGCCCGCTTCCGGCAGGCCGATCCAGTAGCGGTTGCCCGGCTGCGCGGCGGTGCGGCGGGGCCGACGATCCTGTTCGTCGGCGTCTACCGCTACTACAAGGGGATCGAGGATCTGGTGAAGGCGCTGCCGCGGCTGCGCGCGCCGGCCCGCCTCGTTCTCGTTGGGCGCGAGATTGAGGCGAACGTGGCGCCGCTGGCGCGCGAGCTGGGCGTGGCCGATCGAGTCACGTTTGCCGGCGAGGTGGACGACGCGACGCTGGTCGCGCACTACCACGCGGCCGACCTCTTCTGCCTGCCGGCGAGGTACCGCAGCGAGGCGTTCGGCATCGTCCAGCTCGAGGCGATGGCGGCTGGTCTGCCGGTCGTATCGACCGAGCTGGGGACCGGCACCTCCTACGCCAACCTGGACGGCGTCACCGGCCTGGTCGTGCCGCCGCAGGATCCGTCGGCGCTCGCGGCGGCGCTCGACCGCCTCCTGGCCGACCCGGCGCTCTGCCATCGGTTCGCGGCGGCAGCACGGGCGCGCGTCGAGGCCGAATTCACGCTCGACCGCATGCTCGAGCGGCGCTACACGCTCTACCAGGAGCTGAGCCACCCCTAACCGCGCCGGACACGGTCCGATCCGCGGCCGGCGCCGGAACCGTCAACGAGGGCAGTGCGGTCGGGCGACCGCGGGCAGCGCCCGTCGACCGGGAAGAGCTCGAACTGCTGGGCGGCGGGGACGTCGTCGGCGAAGGGGGCGTGGTCGCCCTGCCCCGAAGGCAGAGCGAGCCGTTCGGGCGCAGCGTCCTGGCCCCGCAGCGGGCGGCGCCGCGCACGGCTCTCGAGCGCGAGTCCGGCTGCCAGCACACGGTGTGGTGCGCGGTGCCGATGGGTTGCGCGGCCGGGCGGTGCTGAGTAGGATGGGGCGAGCTTGACAAGGGGTACCTGGCGTGCAAACAAAGCTGGCGGCGTTCTGCGATGCGCTGATCGAGGCGGGGTGGCTGGCCGCGCTCGTCTCCGTCCCGCTCTACCTGAATGCGCTCTCGGCGCGCGTCTTCGAGCCGGAGAAGCTGACGCTGCTGCGCGTGATCGCCAGCCTGGTCGTGCTCGCCTGGGCGGTCCGCTCGCTCGAAGGGCTCCAGCCGGCGGGCCGCGCCGGCAGCACGCCGCCCGAGGACGCGAAGCCGGGCTGGCGCAACTGGTTGCTGCTGCCGGCCGGGGCGCTGGTCGCCTGCTTCGTCCTGTCGAGCGTGCTGTCGGTCGCGCCGGGGATCAGCTTCGCCGGCGGCTACCAGCGCCTCCAGGGCACCCTGACGCTGCTCGCCTACGTGGTGATCGCGCTGGCGATCGCGGCGAACCTGCGGACGCGCGCCCAGCTCGACCGGCTCATCACCGCCGCCATCGTCATCAGCGTACCGATCTCGCTCTACGGCCTGATGCAGCAGGCGCAGCGCGACCCGATGCCCTGGACGGCCGACGTGGTCTTCCGCGTCTCCTCGACCATGGGCAACGCGATCTTCATCGCCGCCTACCTGATCATGGTCATCCCGGTCACGCTGATGCGGCTGATCCAGGCGGTGGGCGACCTGCGCGAGCCGGCCTCGCGCCGGAGCGAGGCGGCGCCGATCCTGATCGCGGTCGCGGCCGGCCTGCTCCAGGTGATCCTGCTGCTGAGCCTGATCCTGCGCTTCGGCACCAACCAGGGCGTCTGGTGGGTGGCGCTACCGGTGGTCGGAGCGGCGGTGGTGCTCTGCCTGCCATTCTTCACGCCGATGACAAGCCGCCCGGCGCGCCTCCTCCAGGTGACCGGCTACGGCTTCGCCCTGGCGGTGCAGGTGCTGGCGACGATCTTCTCGCAAAGCCGCGGCCCCTGGCTCGGGTTGCTGGTCGGGCTGGTCGTGGTCGGGCTGGCGCTCGGGCTGCGCTCGCTCGGCCGGCGCGGCATGGTGGCGGTGGTCGCGGCGACCGTGCTGGCCGGCGCCTTCGTCATCACGATGAACATCCCGGGCGGCCCGCTCGAGCCGCTGCGCAGCGTCCCCTACCTGGGCCGCCTCGGCCAGCTCGCCGAGACCGAGGGCACGGGCAAGGTCCGCCTGCTGATCTGGCGCTCGACCTGGGAGCTATTCGTCAAGCACCCGGCGCCCGGCCTCGAGCCCGACCCGCTCAACGCGCTCCGGCCGCTGATCGGCTTCGGTCCGGAAACGCTCTTCTTCACCTTCAACAAGGTCTATCCGCCCGAGCTGGCGAACCTCGAGCTGCGCACCGCCTCACCCGACCGGGCCCACAACGAGACGCTGCAGAACCTGGTCGAGATCGGGCTGCTGGGCGCGCTCGTCTTCTGGCTCGTCTTCAACTACATCACGTTCCAGCTCCTCGACGCCGCCGGGTTGGTGGCGCCGGCGCATCGGCGCTGGGCGCGCGTGCTCGTGCTGGTGCTCGGGCTGCCCGCGCTCGTCGGCTACCTGCTGTTTGCCGGCGTGGCGGGCGTCCAGCCGGCTCGGATCGACCGCGCCGTGGCGCTCACCGCGATCGGGCTGCTGGGCGCGATCGTGGCGCACGTCGTCGAGATCCAATTCGGCATCGCCATCGCGGCCACGCGCCTCTACTTCTTCGCCTACGCCGGCGCGGCGGTGCCGCTGCTGGCCTGGCGTTACGCCGAGGCGACACAGGCGGTCGGGGCGCCGGCGTCCGAGGCGGCAGCACCTGCCGAGGCAACCCCTGAGGCGGCCGAGGCGCCCGCGCCGGTGCCGGTGCGCGCGCTCACGCCCGCTGTTGCGCTTGCGGGGGCGACGGTACGCCCGGGCTCGGGTTCGGCACCGGCCGCGGGCGGACGTGGGCGCGGTGGACGTCGCCGGCCTGATGGTTCCGGTGGAGGTGGCAGTGGCCCGGCCGATGGTGGCGCCGGCCCGGTGCCGCGGCACGAGTTGCGTCGCTCGCGCGGCGGGGGCGGCTCGTCGGCCTCACGGCTCTGGCTGCCGGGCATCTACGTCGGGCTGACCACGCTCATGGCGCTGGCCGGGAGCGGTCTGAGCCCGCTGCTGGACCCGCGGCCGACGCTCACCTTCGGGTTCCTCTGGTTCCTGCTCGGCATCGCCTGCCTGGCGGTGGCGCTTATGGGGCCGTCGGTCTCCCGCTTCTGGCAGCCGTCGAACGCACTCTACATCGTGCCGATGCTGCTGGTGGCGGCGGGACTGTTCGTGGTCACGATCGCGCCGGTCCAGGCGGATGTGTTCTACAAGCGCGGCACCTCCTACGCGGGCGGCGCCGGATTTGATGGCCTGCCCGACCTGGTGTCGGCCGTCTCGCTGGCGCCGAGCGAGGATTTCTACTACCTTGCCATGGGTCGCGCCTTCCTCGATCTGGCGAAGAACGCGCAGGACGCCAAGCGGGCCGACCTCAACGTCACGATCACGCCGCAGATGCTCACTTCGCTGCGGCCGGAGCAGATGGCGCGCTTCGGCCCGAACGATTCGGTCCGCGCCGCCGAGGCGGCGCTCCAGACGGCGCAGCGGGTGGCGCCGCTCAACACCGACCACTACGCGAACCTGGGCCGGCTCTACCGCTTCTGGGTCGAGCTGGGCAACGGGGCGAAGCGCGACGACATGCTCGCCTGGTACGCCAGGGCCGTGCAGATGAATCCGCAGTCGGCCCTGCTGCGCGATGAGCTGGCCCAGGCCTACGGCTCGGCGAAGCTGTTCGACCAGGC
>JBHOQZ010000390.1:0-2253 GCA_042408635.1 Chloroflexota bacterium | reverse complement strand
CGGTCAAGCACACCGCCGCGCCCGGCGCCTCGGCCGCCGAGCGCGTGGTCGACTTCTGGCTCGCCCTGCGCGAGCTCGCGCGCGGGCGCAGCGCCGGCCGGCGGGCGTTCGACGCGCTCGACGCCTCGCTCCGCCGGATCGGCAGCGGCGGGGACGGCTTCGTCGAGTGGGCCGAGCTGCTGGCCGGCTTCCGGCTGCCGACCGACCTCTCCGTCGAGGAGCTGAAGGCGCAGGTCGCTGCGCTGGCCGACCCGGCGGCCCGGCTCGCCTTCAGCAGCGAGGAGCCGGCGTTCCGGGCGGGCAAGAGCAACGCCCTGGTGCGCGCCTTCCTCGGCGCGATCCGGGCGGCCGGCGGGGAGCCGACCTTCAAGGTCAAGACCGGCACCTCCGACATGAATATCCTCGGCCCGGCCTGGGGCTGCCCGATCCTCGCCTACGGCCCGGGCGACTCGTCGCTCGACCACACCCCCGAGGAGCACGTCCCCATCGAGGAATGGCGGCGCGGCGTCGACGTCCTCGAACGGGCGCTGCGTACACTGCTCCAGCCGTAGGCTCGGGGCGTCAGGTTCTGCCTACCGATCGACTTGCGGGTAATCCGACACGCCACCCCCAGGCGGGGACGTCAGCCGCCGGCTGGCCCACAACCCGGCCGAGTAGATGGGGCGGGGGAGCTCGATCGTTGTCGGGGGCGTGACGCGCCTCGCCGGCCAGCGACCTGGTGCACAGATGATCAGGCGGGCTGGGTGGCCAGATCAGGCGGGCGCAGGCCCAGGGGTTGCCGGGGTGCTACGCGCCCGACCCGAGGAGGCGCCGCAGCCGGCGCAGGAGGGCGCGCGGCGCGCGCCACAGCCGCATCGGCAGCGTGGCGTTGAGCGCGCGGATGGTGGCGTCGCGCTCCTCGACCCTGGCCTGCATCTCGGCCTGGAGGCTGCGGATCATCGCGTCGCGCTCCTCGACCTTGGTCTGCATCTCCGCCTGGAGCGCCTTGATGACCTCGTTCGCCTCCTCGACCGCCTTGACCGAGCGCAGCGCCCAGGCCGTCTGCTCGTCGCGGTTGCGCTCGAGCAGCGCATAGGCCTCGTTGCGCGCGGCGAGCTGCCGGCGGGCGTGGACGAGCAGCGCGCGCAGCTCGCTCTCGCGCTCGAGCAGCATGCCGAGGCGCTTCTCGTCGAGCGCGATCTGCTCGGCCTGGCGAGCGACCTCGGCCGCCAGCTCGTCGCGCTCGCGTCGCGCGGCCTCCACCTCGAGCATGAGCGCGTCGATGCGCGCCTGCGCCTGGCCGAGCGCGGCGGCCAGCTCGGCCACCCGCTCCGGCATCTGGTCTACCGGCATCTCATCTACCCGGATCTGATCTACCCGCTGGTTCTCGGGCGACAGCCCGAGTGGCGAGCGCCCGAGCGGCGCCGCCCACGCGGTGATGATGAAGTGCGAGGTGCGGGCCTCCGGGTCGCGCGCAAGCTGCTCGATCAGCTCGGGTGAGAGCTCGGGGTAGTCGACCGCGAGCGCCGCCGCAGCCAGCGGCGTGGTCTGCCGTTCGAGGCGCGACACCGCCAGCCCCGCCGCCTCGAAAAGCGCCAGGGCGCTCGCCCGCGTGTAGAGCCGAACGTGCGGCGCTCTGCCACCGGTCGCGGCCGCCGCCTCCGCCACCGTGCCGGTGAGCACGGCGAGGCGCACCGACGCGTGGAGGCCGTTGGGTACCGCCGCGACCACGACACCGTGCGGACGCAGCAGCGGCACGAGCGCGCGCAACAGCTCGGCCGGCTCGTCGAGGCAAAACCAGGGAGCGAGCACGACCAGCGCGTCGAAACGCTCGCCCCTCAGCGCCGCCGCCACCGCGCGCGGGTCGGCCTCGGCCAGCAGCTCGCGCTCCGCCCCGTTTTCGGACCGCGCGGGCCGCATCGACGGGGCAGGCTCGCCTACCCCCGACATCTCCGCGCTTTCGCCCGCGACCTGGCCATCGGACGACCCCGGCAGCTCCGGTCGGCCAACCGGAGTCGATCCAGCGGCGGGGGCTGCCTCCCCCAGCCTTGAGGGTCGGGGGGCCGCCTCCCCCCAGGCTTGGGGGCCGGGTACCCTCTGGGTGGCGGGCGCCGGGGGGGCCACCGGGAGGTGGACGCGGACCACACGACAGCCGGCAGCGTGCAGGGGATCGATCAGGGTCGATCCGGCGCCGTCGAGGAGCAGGATGCGCCCGGTGCCGACCAGCCGCGCCACACGACCGGCCAGGTCCGTGGGCTCTGCCAGCGCCGCGGC
>JBHOQZ010000607.1:0-3352 GCA_042408635.1 Chloroflexota bacterium | reverse complement strand
CACGCTGCCAGCCGCTGCGGGACGCGAGCCCCTCCTGTTCGCCTCAATCCTCGGCGCGGCACTGGGGCCGAACGTGAGCGTCACCGGCTCGCTGGCGACGATGCTCTGGCTGCTCATCCTGCGCCGCCGCGGGCTCGAGGTCTCATCGCTGGACTACCTGAAGCTCGGCGCCATCATCACCGTGCCGGCGCTGCTGGCCGGAGCACTCACTCTCTGGTGGACCTTCCAGATCGGGAACTAGCAGGGTGGGACGATGCGCGCACTGGTGTGCTTGAGCGGCCTAGAGGGGGCGCGGTTCGTGGCGAGCGCTCTCACCCGGCTGCCGCTCGATCGGCTCGATCTATACCTGCTCTACGTGATCGACACCCGACCGGCGGAGGAGCTCGGCTACGTCCGCCGCCTGCCCTTCCTCACGGCGCACACGGCGACCGACGCGCACCGGGAGGCGGCCGAGCGCGCGATCGCGGCCGAGGTGCTGGCCGAGGGGCAGGCGGCGGCGGTGGCAGACGGTGTCCCGGCCGAGCGCGTACACACGCTCGTCAGCCGGGGCCGGCCGGAGCGCGAGATCGTGCGCCTGGCCGGCGCGCTCGACATGGACGTGATCGTCGTTGGCGCGCGCCACCGGGCGGATATCAGTCTCGGACCCGACAGCGTCGGCCCGGTTGCCCGCTACGTCCTCGACCACGCGCCCTGCGATGTCCTCCTGCGCCGGCGCGGCGACGATGCCGACTCGGCCGGACAGTCCGGGTAGGCGGATGGCGGCCGACCTTGGCAGCGCACCGGGAGGGCTCTAGCGTGGGCAGGGGGCACTTGGGGGGAGCGAGCAGGGGGCAGCGGCAGCCGCAGGGCTGGCGGCCCCCTGGGCGGGAGGAGAGGGGCGATGGCAGGCGGCGGTCGGTCCGATCTCTGGGCGAGCGGGGACACCAACGATCCCTACGTCGGGCGCTGGAGCCGGCTCGTTGCCCGCGCCTTCCTCGCCTGGCTGGACCCGGCTCCCGGCGCGCGCTGGCTGGACGCGCTGGGCATCCCCGGCCTGGGACCGGAGGGCCCCGGCTCCCGGCGCGCGCTGGCTGGACGCCGGCTGCGGCACCGGCGCGCTGGCGCACACCGTCGTCGACGTCGCGGTGCCCGCGCGCGTGGTCGGGATCGACCGCTCACCCGGCTACCTCCACCACGCCCGCGCCCGAACGACCGATCCGCGCGCCCGGTTTTGTGGTCGGAGACCTCCAGGCGCTGCCTGTGCGCACCGGCACCTGCGACCGGTCGGTCTCGGGGCTGGTGCTCAACTTCCTGCCCGGGCCGACGCGCGGTCTTAGCGGTAGTAGCCGAAGATGTCGATCAGGACGTGGACGCGGTTGGCGTTGGGTGGTCCGTTCCGGTAGAAGATCGCCTCTGTCCCGGCACCCGCCAGCCCGCTGCTGGGCGGCAACAACCCGTTCTCCCAGTAGCTGAAGGAGATGCGCCGCACCGGGTTCACAGTCGAGGCGTTCGGCCGGTTGGCATCGGAGATCTCTCCGGGGAAGGCCGTCACGAAGCCGCCCACGCTCGACCCGTCCGGCAGCACCGTCGTCACGTTGGCGATGATCCCCTTGGCATCGGCCGGGATGCTGCCGCCGACGAAGCTCTTGCCGCTCAGGAAGAACCGGCGCGTCTCCTCGCTTACGATCGGGCCCTGACCCGGCGGGGTGATCAGGTTGCCCGCCGCGTCGTAGCCGATCGTGAAGATCCCTTCCGTCGCGTTCGTCGGCCGCGTGTCGAGTGCGCGGAACGGCGTGACGAGCTGCACCGCGCCGACGGTGTTGGGGTTGCTGGGCGCGTAGTAGCCCATCACGTCGATGATCACGTGGACGTTCGCCTGGGCGAACACCGAGAGCGTGCCGGCGTTGCCCCCCGTGCCGAGGCCCACGATCACCGAGTTGAAGGCGATGAACGTCGTCGGGTTCACGGTCGAGGCGAGCGGTTGCGTCGCCCCGCCGGGGAAGACGGTGACGAAGCCGCCGCCGGAACCGCCGACCAGGGTGACGTGCGCGATGACGGCGGTGGTGTCCGCCGGGAAGGCGATGGTCGCGCCGCCGGAGGAGAAGCTGCGGCCCCCGATCTGGTAGGTGCGCGTGTCGCCGGGCAGGAAGGGGCCAGGGGTGATGGTGGACGTGCTGCCGGCCAGGAAGCCGATGGTGGTGATCTGGTCGGCGGAGTTGGTCGGGCGGGTGTCGAGCACGCGCACCGGCGGCACGAAGCGGAGGTTGCCCAGCGTCGGCGGATTGGTCGGGCTGTAGTAGCCGTAGACGTCGAGGACGATGTCGACGGCGTTGGTCGTGTAGACCTTGACGGTACCGGCGTTCGGCCCGGAGGTGGGCACGCGGAGCTGGGTGAAGTTGGCCGCTATCCCCGGCTCCGGTCCGATCGGGTTGGCGGGGTTGACGGTGGAGGTGTTGGGTCGGCTGTCGTCGCCCGGGTAGACGGTTACGAACCCGTCGGGCCCGGCCGTGGGCTGGACGACCGTGACGTTGAGGAGCACCCCGGTGATACCGCTCGGGATGCCGCTTACCCCCGCGATCTGGAATTGGCGGGTGGAGAAGGCCGGGAGCAGCCGCTCCGGGCTAGCCTGCGCGCTGGTCGAGGTGCCGAGGTTGATGCGGGTGTCAACGACGCGCACCGGATTGATCGTGATCAAGTTGCCCAGGCCCACCGTCGGCGTGAACGTGGCCGTCGCGGTGGCGGTGGACGTGGGCGTGGTCGCCGTGCCGGTCGCGGTCGCCGTCGTGGTGCTGGTGGCGGTGGGTGTGCGCGTGGGCGTGGCGGTCGCGGTGCCGGTGGGTGTGCGCGTGGGGGTGCGGGTGGGTGTGTTCGTCACCGAGGGCGTGGTGGTGGGCGTGGCCGTCTGGCCGAGGCAGTTCGCCGTCGTGCTCTGAGTCTTGGTGGCGCCGCTGCCGTCGTTCGGCCCGCCGGTCACCGTCAGGCTGGCAGTGATCGTGCCGGAGGTGCAACTGTTGACGCGGAGGCTCACGCTCGAGTCGTTGAAGCTATTGACGGTGACGTTCGAGAAGGTGCACTGGACCGTGACGGTGCCCGGCGGGCTCGAGCCCAGTTGCACGCAGTTGCCCGGCTCCAGCTCGGGCTGGATGAAGAAGGAGACCAGCGAGACGTTGCCGGTGACCACGAGCGTCGTCGTCACCAGCGGTGCCGCCTGCGGCCCGTTGTTGAAGAGCGTGTAGCCGTAGGTGAGGATGCCGCCGACGCCGACCGACGAGGGTCCGCTGATCCCGTCCCCGACGTCGAACTCGGCCGCCCCCGCTGGCCGGGGCGGGACGCTCCCCGCCGGCAGGTCGCCGGTTCCCCCGCCGGGTGCGGC
>JBHOQZ010000046.1:0-1786 GCA_042408635.1 Chloroflexota bacterium | reverse complement strand
GCTGCCGCCCACCACGGGCGGCGCACTGCCACCCGCCGGCGCGGCCGGCGCGCCCCCACCGCACGCGCTCACCACCAGCGCGCCCCCGGCCACGAGCACACCGCGCAGCCAGGCCCGGCGGCTCAGCCGCCCGATCGCCGGCATTCCCGGGATGATCCTGATCTCGCGGGGATCCGCCATCGCTCCGCCCCCTGATTCCACGCTCTCCGCTTCGCACGCATTGTACGCGGCCGGCCGCCGCCCGGCAAAACGTGCCGCCGGCGCGAGGGGGCCAATCTGGCCGTGCCCGCTGCCGGGTGGCGTCCGTACGCGTCGGGTCGCCGGCCGATCAGGCGGAATCGAGCCGGGTGGGCCGGCCGGGGTCGTAGGGGTAGCGGTCGAAGACCGCCTCGTTCAGATCGACGCCGAGGCCGGGGCCGGTTGGCACCTCGACCTGGCCGCCGCTCGCCTCGATCGGCCGGGTCAGGAGCGGCGTCTCGTGGCGGCAGGCGACGAGCTCGATGGGGAGCACCCCGGTGAGCGCCGCGGCCAGGTGCAGCGTGGCCGCCAGCCCCGGCCCGAAATAGGGCGAGTGGAAGGCGAGCGGGAGGTTGGCCGCCTGGGCGAGCGCCGCGATCTTGCGGCACTCCCCGATGCCGCCGACCTTGGTCACGCTCGGCTGGAGCACGTCGGCGGCGCCGGCCCGCACGATCTCGCGGAAGCCGTAGAGCGTCGACTCGCACTCGCCGGTCGCGATGGGCACCAGCCCGCTGCGGCGCACCTCCGCCAGCCCCGCGTAATCCTCCGGCGGCCAGACCGGCTCCTCGAGCCAGCGCAGGCGGTAGGGCGCGAGCGCCCGCGCCAGCTCGATCGTCTCCCCGGGCGACCAAGGGCAGTTGGTGTCGAGCATCAACTCGACGTCTGGGCCGACCGCGGCGCGCGCCGCCGCCACCGAGGCGACGTCGGTCTGGTGGAGTTTGATCCAGGTGAAGCCCCGCTCGACCTGCTGCCGGCAGGCGGCCCCCACCGCCTCGGGCGTGGCGTAGCGCAGCAGGCTGGCGTAGGCGGGCAGGCGCGTGCGGACCGCGCCCCCGAGCAGGGCGTAGACGGGCAGACCGTGCGCCTGGCCGAGCAGGTCCCAGAGCGCGATCTCGACGCCGCTGATCGCGAACATCCCGAGCCCGCGCCGGCCCCAGATCAGGGTCGCCCGGTGCATGCGGTCGGTCAGGTACTCGATCCGGGCCGGGTCCTCCCCGATCAGCAGCGGCCGCAGGTATGCCTCGACCGCGTGGGCGACGCCGAGCGGCGCACCGTAGGCGAACGCCTCGCCCACCCCGGTGAGCCCGGCGTCGGTCCCCACACGCACGATCACCGTCTCGCGGAACCCGCCGCCCCACGCCGACTCCGGCTCGAGCGGCGCCAGCGGGATCGACAACGCCACCGCCTCCACACCCACGATCCGCATCCCGTCCTCCTCCCTCGCCACGATGCGCCGTCGGCTCGCCCGCTACCGTCCGAGCCCGGCACCCGGCCGCGCAACGCGCCCGGCCCGATCCGCCAACGGCATCCCGTGCCACCTGCACCGGGACCACGCACCAGGAGGATACCCCATGGCCGGACGACGGAAGCCACCGAAGGCGAAGACGCTACCCGGGCTGCAACGGCGGGAGGGCGACGAGGTGCCCAGCCGCTTCACGGATCCGCCAGACACCCTCGTGCCCCCCATGACCGAGGAGCAGTATCGCGAGAGGCTGCGCACCGACAAGCTGCCGATCAGCGACGAGGAGTACAGGCGCTGGCTCGATGA
>JBHOQZ010000590.1:0-2106 GCA_042408635.1 Chloroflexota bacterium | reverse complement strand
TACGGCCTGCACCGCCTAGCCGAGGCCCGGCGCGCCGGATGGGTGCTGGTCGTCGAGGGCGAATCTGACTGCTGGACGCTTTGGTATCACAACCTGCCGGCGCTCGGCCTGCCCGGTAAGAGCACGTGGCGATCGGCGTGGGGCGCGTGTCTGGCCGGCCTGGACGTGTACGTCTGGCAGGAACCGGACGCCGCGGATTTCCCGCTGCGGATCGGCCGAGACGTGCCGAGCGCGAAGGTGATCGTCGCACCGGACGGTGTCAAAGATCTGTCGGCCGCCCACGTCGCCGGCGCGGACGTGCCGGCGCTCGTCGCCCGCCTGAAAGCGGCGGCCCGGCCGGTGGCTGATCTCCTGCGCGTCCAGCGCGACGCCGAGCTCGCCGCGCTCGAAGCCGCGGCCGCTTCTGCGCTCGACGCGGCCGACCCGCTCACCCTGGTCGAACGCGAATTGCGCCGCCTCGGCTACGGCGGCGACCTGACGCCGGCGCTCGTGACGTATCTTTGCCTGACGACCCGGCTGCTCGCCATGCGCCCGGGCGCCATGCCGGCGCACCTCCTCCTCGTCGGTCCGGCGTCCGCTGGCAAAAGCTACACCCTCCAGGTGGTGCTGTGCCTCCTGCCGGCGGAGGCCTACCACGTGATCGACGCCGGCAGCCCGCGGGTGCTCATCTACGATGACGCCGACCTGCGCCACCGGGTGGTGGTGTTCAGTGAGGCGGACAGCCTGCCAGCCGGCGAGGACAACCCGGCGGCGTCGGCCGTCCGCAACCTGCTGCAAGATCACCATCTCCATTACGCCGTCACTGTCCGCGACCCGGAGACTGGCCAGTACCGTGTCACGGAGGTGGCGAAGCCCGGGCCGTCCGTCCTGGTCACGACGGCGGTACGCCCCCTCGGCGGCCAGCTGGGGACGCGCGTCTTCACGCTGCCGGTGCCGGAAGACGTGGACCGCATCCGGCAGGTCCTGGCGACGCAGGCCGATCTCGAGCTTGCCGGTGCGGCTGAACCGGACGGCGCGCTGGTCGCCTTCCAGGGGTACTTGCAGCGCCTGGCGCCGTTCGACGTCGTCGTCCCGTTCGCCCGCGAGCTGGCCGAGGCGGTCGGTCGGTCGGTGAATGCGACGCGCATCCTGCGCGACTTCCAGCGCCTGCTGGCGCTCGTCAAAGCCGTCACGATCCTGCGCCACCGACGTCGTGAGCGCGCTGCCTCCGGCCGGCTCGTCGCGACGATCGAGGACTACGCGACGGTCTACCGTCTCGTCGGCCGCATGTACGACGCCTCGTTGACGGGCGCGACGGAAGAGGTCCGGAAAGTGGTTGAAGCGGTCCGATCGCTCCGCGCCGAGGGCGTCGATCGGGTGAGCTACAACGCGGTCGCCCAGCGCGTCGGCCTCCACCGGCAGCAAGTGAAGCGCCTGGCTGGCGCGGCGATCGAGCACGACTGGCTCGTCAACAGGGAAAGCCGAAGAGGCCACCCGGCAGATCTGGACGTTGGCGAACCGGTGCCGGAACGGACGGGCTTGCCGACGCCGGAGGATCTGCGCCAGGCGTGTCACGGCTGTCACGACGTGTCACCGCCTGTCACAGCGTCACAGCCCGACCGACGGATTCGTGCGTGCGCGCCAGCTGTAGCGGCTGTAGGGGACTTGCGGGAGAAGGAAGAAGAAGCGGATGCGCCGCCAGAGCGGCGGGGAATCACTCCCGCGCTCCTGCGGGAGGCGGAAGAGCGGCGGCGGCGGCTTCTCGGCCTGGCCGCTGACCTGCAGTTCCCCGCGGTCTGGTCGAGCGCCCTCGGGGTCTGGGTCTCTGGCTATGACACCTGGCGCTCGGTGGCCGTCGCGGCCAGCCTCGATGTGGTCGACGAACTGCTCGCCCGCCTGACCGACAGGTCGAGGGGAAGAGGAGCATCATGAGCACAGGAGGGAGCATCGTGAGCATGAATCGGGCGAACCCGCGGCGGCTTCTCGGGCGGCGCGGATTTCACCGGCAGGCCCGGGCGCGGTGCCGGGCGTGCGAGGAGGCCGCGTTCGCGGCCGGAGGGAGCGCGTGAGACCGGGATTTTTGTCGGCAAAAAATCGGCCGCGGGTTCGCCCGATTCATGCTCACGA
>JBHOQZ010000584.1:0-1229 GCA_042408635.1 Chloroflexota bacterium | reverse complement strand
CACCCGGCCGGGCCGGACCACCTGTCCGGGCGGTCGCTCGACCGGCCGGGTCCGACTCCCAGGGTTTCGCCCCGGCGGGAGCGGCTGATCGGTCGACCGGCTGCTCCCGCCTCGGCGTTCCCGGCTGCCCCGACCGGTTACCTTCGAGCCTACGCCGGGGCCCTTAGACTGCCCTTACCCAGAACTTGCCAGCCCCTGCGTCGGCACTTCGCGCCGGCGCAGAACGGTCGGCGCGACGCGGCCGGGCCGCTGCCCCTGGCTCGCGCCGGGAGGGGCGCGGCGGCTATAATCTCGCCCAGGCTGTTGTCCGGGGGCGACAGGCTGTGGTGCGGGCAGGCGCCCGGCAAGCCGGGCACGTGCCCCCGGAAACCGAGGCTCGCCATGCCCGATCTCCCCACCGGTACCGTCACGCTCCTCTGCACGGCCCTCGAGGTCGCGTCGCCCGCCGCCGGACACGATCCCGCCGCATCGGACGGGCCGGCCCACCTCGTGCGCGCGGCGATCGAGCGGTGGCGCGGCCACGCGTTCCCCGCGAACGACGGCGGGCTGGTAGCCGCCTTCGCGCGCGCGGGCGACGCGGTGCAGGCCGCGCTGGCGGCTCAGCGTGCCCTGCACGCGCCCTTTGGATCGGCGGGCGGCGCAGTGGGCGCACGCATGGCAGTGCACACCGGGGAGCCGATGCTCGAGGGCGGACGCTACGTCGGGCTGGACCTGCACCGGGTGCTCCAGATTTGCGCGGCCGCCCACCCCGGCCAGATCCTCCTTTCAGCGACCACGCAACTGCTCCTCTCGCACGACCTCCCCGGCGAGGCGCGGCTGCGCGACCTGGGCGAGCACCGCCTGAAGGGGCTCGAGCGCGCCGAGCGCCTCTACCAGCTCGAGGTACCCGACCTGCCGCGCGAGTTCCCGCGCCTGCGGTCCCTCCACGCCGCGCCCGACCTGCCGACCGCCCGCGGCAGCTTCATCGGACGCGAGGGGGAGCTGACGACGCTGCGCGAGCTGATCGCCCGGCGGGAAACGCGCCTGGTGACGCTGACCGGGCCCGCCGGCGCCGGCAAGACGCGGCTCGCCCTCCACTTCGCCGCCTCTGCGGCCGGCGACTTCGAGGACGGGGTCGGCTTCGTGACGCTGGCGCCGCTGCGCGATGCCCGCCGCGTCGTCCCCACGATCGCCCGGACGCTGGGACTGCCGGACGAGGAGGGACAGGTTGCGCTCGACGCCCTCAAGGC
>JBHOQZ010000573.1:0-6546 GCA_042408635.1 Chloroflexota bacterium | reverse complement strand
GTCGACCTGCATCGGGCTCAAGAATCCCTTGATCAACCCCCCGTGGGCGCCGTCGTGGCGCTCGATCCAGGCAACGGCGCGGTCCATCGCCTGCCGCCCGGCCGCTTCATCCCAATCGTAGAGCACCTGGCGGCCGTCGGGGGTGTACCAGCGGCCGTCGCGGTAGCCGGGGCCCATGTAGAGCCGCATGCCGGCGCGCACGGCGGCGTCCATGGTGTAGTCGGCGAGGGGGCCGATCTCGAGGATCGTGGTCGTGCCGCTGCGCATGATCTCGGCCATCGAATAGTCGACGCAGGCGCGCGAGGCCGCCTCGTCCTGGGCAGCGGAGCGCGTGGGCAGGTACTCGAACAGCCCCGAGAGGTAGAACTGGCGCGGGCCGCGGTCCTCGAGGAACGATTTGTCGAGCGGGGACCCGGCTAGGTGGCTGTGGGTGTTGATGAGGCCCGGCGTGACGAGCATGGTCGAGGCGTCGATCGTCTCGTCGGCGGGGCCCTCGTAGCGTCGGCCGACGTGGACGATGTCGTTGCCCTCGACGACGATCACGCCGTCGCGCAGGTAACGGTGCCCGCCGTCCTGGTAGGCGATGATGTGGCCCGCGTCGATCCGGGTGCGCTTGCCTGCCACTGTCATCTCCGTGAAAGGCCCCTTGCCCCCGATGCTGGAGGGACCGGCAAGGCTCATGGGCCGGTTGTTTCCCTGATTGCGACGCCTCCGCAGCCACGCGACCGTGAAAACGACGGCTCGTCCCGCGGCCTTGTCCTTGGCCGCTGACGCCCGCCTTGGAGGCGTGTCTGGGTGGCGCTAGATGGGGTGCATTATGCCAGACGGGAGGCGGAGGCGGGTGTCGGCGCGGGTCAGGCGCTGGTGAGGGGCTCGACCAGGGAGGGGTCGTCGACGGTGGGGCGGTTGACGGCGGTCGAGACGGGGTAGACGAGCATCTGCTCGGCCGGGTAGGGGCGCAGCAGCGAGAGCAGGAGCTCGGACGCCTCGACCGTCGGGTCGAGCCAGGTCGCCTCGTCGTCGGGCAGCAGGATCGCGGGCATGCGGTCGTGGATCGGGGCCATGACCGCGTTGGCCTCGGTGGTGATGATCGTGTAGGAGTAGACGAGCTCCCCGTTGGGATCGCGCCAGGTGTCCCAGAGGCCGGCAAAGCCGAAGAGGCCGCCGTCGCGCAGCCGGGCGAAGTAGGGCTGCTTGCGGCTCCCCTCGCGCCGCCACTCGTAGAACCCATTGGCCGGGACGAGGCACCGCTGCGACTTGAGCGGGCGCCTGAACGCCGGCTTCTCGGCCAGCGTCTCGGCCCGCGCGTTGATCATCCGGTTGCCGATCGAGGGATCCTTGGCCCAGAACGGGATGAGCCCCCAGCGCATCGCCCGGAGGCGGTTCGGGCTGTTGCGCACGACGACCGGCATCACCTGCGTCGGGGCGGCGTTGAACCTCGGCGCGTAGTGCTCCTCGTATTCGTCGATGTCGAAACGCTTGACGATGCCGTCGACTTCGATCAGAACGTATCTTCCGCACATACCGTCATGCTACTACGTACCGGACATTACCGCCTGGAGCCGGCGATCGATCTGCGTCGAGCGCCACCGGGCTGAGCCGCCACTCGCCCGCCTCGCGGCGAAAGACAGGGGAGCCGCAGCGACCACTCCCGGCGCGGTACACTGCCCCCAGCGTGGCCCGGGCGCCGTCGCGCCAGGTCGCGCGACCGGCGACCGGGACCATCACCGAGGGGGAGGAGAACGGGACGTGGACGCCGCCGTCGATCGGTATCTGGACGAGCACCGCGACCGCCACCTGGAGGAGCTGAAGGAGCTGATCCGCATCCCCAGCGTGAGCGCCTTGCCGGAGCACCGCGCCGACATGCGCCGCACCGCCGAGTGGTTGGCCGAGCACCTGCGGTGCCTGGGCGCGCCCGAGGTCGCGGTCATCGACACCGAGGGGCACCCCGTCGTCTGCGCCGAGTGGCCGGCCGCGCCGGGACAACCCACCGCGCTGATCTACGGCCACTACGACGTCCAGCCGCCCGATCCGCTCGACCGCTGGGAGACGCCGCCGTTCGAGCCCACGGTGCGCGGGGAGCGGCTCTACGCCCGCGGCGCCTGCGACGACAAGGGCAACCTCTTCATGGCGCTTAAGGGGCTCGAGGCGGTCATGGCCGTTCACGGGCGCCCGCCGCTCGGTGTCAAGTGCTTCTTCGAGGGGGAGGAGGAGATCTTCTCGCCCTCCCTGCCGGGGTTCGTCCGGGCGCACCGCGACCGGCTCCTGGCCGATGTGGCGATCTGCGCCGATGGGCCGCAGTGGAGCCTCGACACGCCCTCGCTCTGTGTGGGCAGCAAGGGGATCTGCAAGGCGCAGATCGACCTGCGCACCGCCAATACCGACCTGCACTCCGGCCAGGCCGGCGCGGCGGTGCCCAACGCGATCGAGCGCCTGGCGCGCCTGGTCAGCAGCTTCCACACCCCGGACGGACGCGTGGCGGTGCAGGGGTTCTACGACAGCGTGCGCGACCTGACGCCGGCCGAGCGCGCCGAGATCGCCCGCGTGCCGTTCGACGAGCGGCAGTTCGCGGCCGGTCTCGACCTGCCCGCGCTCTGGGGCGAGCCCGGCTACTCGGCGCTCGAGCGCATCTGGGCGCGGCCGACGGTCGACTTCAACGGCTTCTGGGGCGGCTTCGAGGGCGAGGGCTCGAAGACGGTGACGCCCTGTGAGGCGCACGTCAAGGTGACCTGCCGGCTCGTGCCGAACCAGGAGCCCGACGCCATCCTCGACCTGCTCGAGGCGCACGTGCGCGCCAACTGCCCGCCCGGCGCGACCGTGACCTTCTCCCGCCAGGCCGGCAGCTCGCGCCCGTTTGGCGTCTCGCCCGAGCGGCCGGCGCTGCGGCGCGCGGGCGAGGTGCTGCACGCGATCTACGGCAAGCCGCCCCTCATCACCCGGCTCGGGGGGACGTTGCCGATCGCCGAGGTCTTCCAGGAGCAGCTCGGCGTCGACACGGTCTTCTTCGGCTTCGGCCTGCCCGACGACCGCGTCCACGCCCCGAACGAGAGCTTTCACCTGACCTGCTTCGACCGCGCCCGCCGGGCGCACGCGGCCTACCTGCTCGCGCTCACCGATCTGCCCGTCGAGTCGCGCTGACGGGCCGCCGGGCCGCCCTGCGACGGCAAGGCCGCGTCCCGCCGGCAAGCACCGGCGGGACGCGGCCTGCCAGGCTACGACGCTGGGTGGGCCGATGGTGTGAGGTGGTGGCTCAGCCCTCGGTGAACGATTGCTTGACGCGCCAGACGCTGGTCGGGTAGCGCGCGCGGAGTTGCTCCCAGCCGCCGATCAGTTTCTTGGCGTCGCCGCTGCCCCGGTAGCCGGCAACGGCGCGCCAGTAGAGCGCCTCGGCGGCGCAGTCGGCGGTCGGGTACTTCGCCGCCACCTCCTCGAAGCAGGTCACCGCCTCGTCGAATCGCCCCTCCTTGAGCGCCGCCTTGCCCAGGCCGAGCAGGAGCTGCGGGATGAAGAGGCTGGGCGGCAGGTAGCCGCTCCACTCGTGGTAGAGGGCGCCGTCCGGCGAGAGCAGCATGATCGTCGGCGTCCAGGCCTGCAGGTAGCGCCGGATGATCTGCTGGTGCTCGGGCGTGGGGTCGGCCGTCTTGATCTGCACCGGGATCGTCTGCTCGCCGATCAGACCAGCGACGGCCGGGTCGGGGTAGGTAACGGCCTCCAGCCGTTGGCACCCCCCTCAGGTCGGCGAGAAGAAGTCGACCAGGACCGGCTTGCCGGTGTCGCGCGACCGCTCGAGCGCTTCGTCGAGCGAGTGCAGCCAGTTGATTGCGCCGGGCTGCTGCGTCTGCGTGCTCCCCATGGGTCATCTCTCCTCTGTGACGGTTGCGGATTGGCATTGCGCCGTCGAGGATAGGCAGCACGGCTCGTGCCAGGCCCCGGCTGAACCCGGCCGCGCCGGCGACCACCGGTCGCCACGTGCGCCGAGGCCCATGGACTAAAGAAAGGCTATATGCTTGAATGAGGTAAGCCACCGGGGGCGGAATCGTTCGAAGAAAGGAGCTTGTCGTGACAGACGCGCCGTTTCGCATCCTGGGCATCGCCGGGAGCCTGCGCCGGGCCTCCTTCAACGCGGGGCTGATCCGGGCCGCCCGGGAGGTGGCGCCCCCGGGTGTCACGGTCGAGAGCGCCGATCTCGCGCCGCTGCCCTTCTACAACGCCGACGTCGAGGCGGAGGGGGTGCCGGCGCCGGTGCAGGCGTTCAAGGAGCAGATCCGGGCTGCCGACGCCCTGCTGATCGCGGCGCCCGAGTACAACTACGGCTACACCGCCGTGCTCAAGAACGCGCTCGACTGGGCCTCGCGCCCCTACGACAACGTGCTCCGGCACAAGCCGGTCGCGCTGGTGGGCGCCTCGGGTGGCATGTTCGGCACGGCCCGCGCCCAGCTCGGCCTGCGCCAGGTCTTCATCAACACCGAGACCTTCGTCATGCCGCGCCCCGAGCTGCTGGTGCCCTCGGCGCGCGACAAGTTCGACGCCGAGGGCAACCTGACCGACCCGCAAATCCGGGAGCGGCTGGGCACGATCGTCGAGGCGCTCATCGCCTGGACCAAGCGCCTCTATCACGAGCGCTACACCGCCTGACCGGGCCCCGTCGCCCCGACCCCCGCCTCGCGCCACCGGCGCGCGGCTCGCTCGACACCTGCCTGGGGAACCGATCGCGCCGCGGTGGGCCGCCGCCGGGCCCGGCCCGGCCGGCTCGGTTGACACCCCTCACGGGCGGGATTAGCATTCCCCGGCGTTGTCGGTCACATCCGATCCGTGCATCGCGGCCCGACGGGGCTGCGACGGCTGCGCCGCCGCGTCCGTGGCCGGCGACCTGGCACCCTGGGGGGCGCGCCCGGGCAAGCGCGCGGTCAAGCTGCGGCAGGGGGGTGTTGCGTGTCCGAGGAGTCGATTCTGCGGTCGCTTTCGGCCGACCGCGCCTGGCAGAACATCGTCGAGATCACCGAGCGCTTTCCGAGCCGATTGGCCGGCTCGGAGAACGCGGCCAAGGCGGCGGACTACATCGCCGGACAGCTCCAGGAGGCCGGGGTCGAGGCGCAGCTCCTGCGCTTCCCCGGTCTCGTCAGTTTCCCGGGCGGGGCCACCATCGAGGTGCTCGGCCCGAACGGCTACCGCATCGAGGGCAACGCGCTCGGCCACAGCCTCCCAACGGAGGGGCTGGAAGGGGAGCTCGTCTACGTCGGCTCGGGCGGGGAGGAGGAGATCGAGGGCGTCGACCTGCGCGGCAAGATCACGCTCTCGGAGCTCTCCTACGCGCCGCCGCGTCAGGAGAAGCAGCGCCTCCACGCGCTGGCCGGCGCGGTCGGCGCGGTGATGCTCAACTGGGGCCACGACACCAACGAGGCCGTCCCCTTCGGCTCGGTCAAGCCGGTCTGGGGCAACCCCACGCCCGACAACGTCGACCGCGAGATGGTCAGGATCCCCTGCGCCGGCATCGCCCGCGTCGACGGCCTCAAGCTCAAACAGCTCTGCGAGGCGGGGCCGGTGCGCGTGCGCATCACGGTCGACAACCGCGACGAGTGGCGCGAGTGCGTGGAGGTGGTCGGACGGCTGCCGGGCCGCGACCCGAACGGCCACTTCGCCATCGTCGGCGGCCACATGGATAGCTGGTACGGCCCGCAGGCGACCGACAACGCCGCCGGCAACGCCTGCACGCTCGAGCTGGCGCGCGTCTTCGCCCGGCACCGCGACGAGCTGCCGCGCGGCATCCTGTTCGGCTTCTGGATGGGCCACGAGACCGGCACCATGGTCGGCTCATCCTACTTCGTCGACACCCACTGGGACGAGCTGCGCGCGCGCGCCGTCGGCTACCTCCAGATCGACCAGCCGGCGATGGTCGGCACGAGCCAGTGGGAGGCCGCCAGCAACGCCGAGCTGGCGCGCTTCCACAAAGCGGTCGAGCAGCGCGTCATCCCCGACGTGCCCTCGCACTGGCGCCGCATGATCAAGGTGGGTGACAGCTCGTTCTTCGGCATCGGCGTGCCGATGATCGCGGCCGAGCCCGGCTTCACCGAGGATGAGGTGATGCGCACCGCCCGCGCCAACCTCGGCTGGTGGCACCACTCGGTCCACAACACGATCGACAAGCTCGACAAGACGATGCTCGCGAAGAGCCTGCGCTGCTACGCCGCCTATATGTGGGGGCTCTGTACCGAGCCCGTGCTCCCCTACGAGTTCGTGACGGTGGGCGGCCAGTTCGAGGCGCGGCTACGCGAGCTGGTGGAGCGGGCGCCGGGCCACCTCGACCTCGAGACGCCGCTCGAGCGCGCCCGCGAGCTGATGGAGGCGGCGGCGCGCCTCGACGCCGCCTGCGCCCAGTGGCGTGAGGCGACCGGCGAGCGGGCGGAGCGGGCGCGCTCACTCCTCAACGCCTGCCTGATGCGTCTCAGCCGCATCCTCGTGCCGCTGGCGAGCACCGCCGCCGGCACCTACGGCCACGATCCCTACGGCCTGTCGGCGCAGCGCCAGATGATCCCGTCGCTGGTGGCG
>JBHOQZ010000568.1:0-9961 GCA_042408635.1 Chloroflexota bacterium | reverse complement strand
CCCGCTGGAGCGCTCCGGCCACGGGAGGCTGCCACCGGGCCACGCGTGCCACGCCCGCGACCTCAGCCATCGCGCGGCTCTCCGAAGGGTGGGGGCAGCCCGCCGTCGTCGCCGCGCAGCAGGCGGGTGTGCGCGGCGTCCCAGATGACCGCCACCTCGTCGCCCACCGCCGGGCGGGGACCGGCGGCGCCCTGCTGCGCCTTGACCGTCAGCACCGTCTCGCCGACCGCCACGCGGTACTTCGTGGCGTCTCCGACGTAGATCGTCTCGACCACGCGCCCGGTCCAGGCGTTGCGCCCGTTGGCGGCCGCGGCCGCGCTGGCTGGCGCGAGCGCGATCCGCTCCGGCCGGACCGAGGCGATCACCGCATCGCCCGGCCGCACCAGGATCGCCGCGTCGACGGCCGGAGCCGGCATGCGCGCACGGAAGCGGCGGCCCTCGGCGGTCTCGACCTCGACCTCCGCGCCGCCGCCGGTCGCCCCGTCCGCGGCGCGGCCGGCGAGGAAGTTCGACTCGCCGATGAAGTCGGCGACGAAGGCGCTGACCGGCTCCTCGTAGAGCTCACCCGGCGTGCCCACCTGCTCGATCCGGCCGTCGCGCATCACCGCGACCCGGTCCGACATGGTCAGCGCCTCCTCCTGATCGTGGGTGACGTAGACGACCGTGACGTTGAGCCGCTGCTGGATGTGCTTGAGCTCGAGCTGCATGTGCTGGCGCAGCTTCTTGTCGAGCGCGCCCAGCGGCTCGTCCATGAGGAGCACGCGCGGCTCGAAGACGACCGCGCGCGCGAGCGCGACGCGCTGCTGCTGGCCGCCCGAGAGCTGCCGGGGATAGCGCCGCTCGTAGCCGGGGAGCTGCACCATCTCGAGCGCCCGCGCGACCCGCGCCCGTGCCTCGGCGCGGGGCACACGCCGCATCTCGAGGGGAAAGGCGATGTTCTGCTCGACGGTCATGTGCGGAAAGAGCGCGTAGTTCTGGAAGACCATGCCCAGGTCGCGCTTCTGCGGTGGGAGCTTGGCGACCGGGCGACCGTCGATGTAGATCTCGCCGTGGCTGGGCGGCACGAAACCGGCGATCATCATCAGCGTAGTCGTCTTGCCCGAGCCGCTGGGCCCGAGCAGCGTGATGAACTCGCCCGGCGAGATCGTGAGCGAGACGTCGCGCACCGCGATCACCTCGCCGTACGCCTTCCAGAGCTGTTCGAGGCGCACCTCCGCGCCGCGCCCGCCGCGCGCCTCCGCCACGCCAATCGTGGGTGTCGTCGTCGCCGTCACGCCGCCCCCGCCACTGCGAGAATCGCCCGCCCGGTTAGCCGCCGATGAGGAACTCCTGCCAGCGATCGCTGACGCGCTGCTGGTTCTCGAGCCACCACTGCATGTTCGTGACGAACGTGTTCTTCACCTTGTCGGGTGCGGTCGGCAGTTGCGCGGCCACGCGCGCGTCGATGTACTCGAACGCCTTGCGGTTCGCCGGGCCGTAGGGGATGAGCGCAGCGAAGCGTGCCTGCACCTGCGGCGTGAGCACGTAGTCCATGTACTTGTAGGCGTTGTCGAGGTTCGGCGCGCCCTTGAGCATCGCGATCGTCTGACGGATTTGCTGCGCCTGGTTCCACTCGATGGCGAGCGGCGCGCCCTGGTCGATGGGCACCTGGATGCGCCCATTCCAGATGCTGCCGAGCACCGCCTGCTTGTCGGCCAGGAGCTGGGCCGCCACCGCGCCCGAGTCCCACCACTTGATCACCGAGCGGCGGATTTCTGACAGGCTCTTGAAGGCGCGGTCGAGGTCGAGCGGGTAGAGCTGATCCATGGCCACGCCATCGGCCAGCAGCGCCTGCTCGAGGTTCGGGAACTCGGCGGCGGCGTCCTCGAGGGTGCGCGGCCCGGGGAAACGGCCCACATCCCAGAACTCGCGCCAGGAGGTGGGGTGCCCGCTGGCAAAGACCTCGGTGTTGTAGCCGAGCACCGTCGCGTAGACGATGTTGCCGGTGTAGTACTCGTTGACCGGGTCGATGTCGGCCAGGTTGGTGCGCGTGAAGCGGCCGGTGTCGAGGCGTTCGAGGGCGCCCCGGCGCTGGAGGATGAGCGCCACCAGCTCGCCGGAATCGAGGATGTCCAGCTCGATGTTGCCCGACTCGACCATCGCCTGGATCTTGGCGGCGTTGGTCGCGATCGGCACGATCTGGATCCCGGTTTCGGCGGCGAACGGCTCCCAGGCGGCCTTGCGCCACGCATCCTCGTAGGCGCCTCCGGGCGTGCGCACCAGCACCTGCCCCGCCTGGCCGCTGCCGATCGGTCGCCCGACCCGCCACATCGGGGCGGCGCCCGCCTCCGACGCCGCCAGCCAGCCGAACGCACCCAGCCCGGCGGCCAGGCGTGCGCCGCGGCCGAGGAGCGCACGGCGCGAGAGGGTTGCGTTGCCCCACTCGGGACGAAGACCCGAGAAGCTGCGGGTGGATGGTGGGAGGTTCATCGGCACCTTGGCTCCCTTCCCTGTTCTGTTCGCGGGTGGGGCGCGTCGCTCAGGTCTCGAGCAGGAAGTCCTGCCAGAGATCGGCGACGCGCTTCTGGTTGTCCACCCACCAGGCCGCGTCGTTCGCGTAGGACATGGCGATCCGCTCGGGCGTGGTCGGCAGCTTCGCCGCCGAGGCGTTGTCCACGAACTCGAACGCCTTGCGGTTGACCGGGCCGTAGGCGATGTTCTGCGCGAACCGCGCCTGGACGCGCGGAGAGAGCGCGTAGTCGAGCAGGCGATAGGCGTTGTCGCGGTTCGGCGCGCCCTTGAGGATCGAGAAGCCCTGCAGGACGCGCTCCGACTGGTTCCACTCGATGGCGAGCGGCGCGCCCTGGTCGATCAGCACCTGGATGCGCCCGTTCCAGATGCTGCCGAGCACCGCCTGCTTGTCGGCCAGGAGCTGCGCCGAGACCGCGCCCGAGTCCCACCACTTGACGACCGCGCGCCGGATCTCGCGCAGCTTCTTGAAGGCGCGGTCGAGGTCGATCGGGTAGAGCCGGTCGAGCGGCACGCCGTCGGCCAGCAGCGCGAACTCGAGGTTGACCGCGCCGGCGGCCATGTCCTCGAGCATGCGTGCGCCGGGGAACGTGGCGGCGTCCCAGAACTCGGCCCAGTTCGTCGGGTGGCGCGCTGGGAACGCCTCCTTGTTGTAGCCGAGCACTGTCGCGAACACGTTGTTGCCCGTGTAAAACTCGCGGACCGGATCGATGTCGGCGAGGTCGGTCTGGGTGAAGCGGCCCCGATCGATCGGATCGAGCGCGCCGAGCCGCTGGAGCAGGATGGTCTGGAACTCGCCTAGGTCGAGCAGGTCGAGCTCGACGTTGCCCGACTCGACCATGGCGAGGATTTTGGCGGCGTTGGTCGCGATCGGCACCACCCGGATTCCCGTCTCGGCAGCGAACGGCTCCCACGCCGCGACCCGCCAGGCATCCTCGTAGGCGCCTCCGGGCGTGCGCACCAGCACCTCGCCGTTGCGGCCGCTGCCGACCGGCCTGCCAGCCCTCCACTCGGGCTGTCGCCCCGGAGACAGCGGGTGGTTCAGATGGCGCGCCTCGGCCGCGGCCTCGGCGGGGCTGAGCCGCGCCCCGAACAACCCGAGCGCGCCCAGGCCGATCCCGAGCCGCGCCCCCTGCCGGAACACCTCACGCCGGGTCCAGCGCCCGGCGGCCGCGTCGCCTCCACCCTGTTCTACTCGCATCTGCGGCCCCCTGCCTACACGGCCCACAACGACAGGACACCACGGGAGCGACAGCGAATCGATGCCGCACTATACACCGGGCCCGCGTAAGGGGTCAATCAGGTCGTCAGGTCGGCGTGGGCTCCGGCTGCGGCCGCAGTGCCTCCCACGACTGCCGCGCCAGCTTCGGGCCGTACTTCTGCTTCGAGTGGAACGGCTTGCCGATCTCGGCGTCGGCCAGCAGGCGCAGGAGCTGCGACTCGCGGAAGTGGAGCGAGAAGGTGCGCACGTCGCGCAGCGCCCGCTCGATCGGCAGGGTGCGGAAGGCGGCCCGCGCGCCGCAGACGTCGAAGGCGCGGGTCGTCACCATCAGCGCGGTCTGCTTGGAGGTGTGCAGCGCCCGCATCGAGGCGAGCTCGGCCGCGTCGTGCTGGCCCTGCTCCCAGAGCCAGCCGGCGTACCACATCGACATGCGCGTCGCCTGGAGCGCCGAGGCCATCTCGCCCAGCGTGTAGGCGATGACGTCGTCGTCCATCAGGTGCGGCCGGCCCTTCAGGTAGTCGACCAGGAAGTCATAGACGCCCTGGGCGGTGCCGAGGTGGTTGGCAACGTAGGCGAGGGTAAAGGTGCGCGGGTCGGCCTGGACCCAGTCCCCCGGCTGGCCGAGCACGTTCTCCCAGGGGATGAACACATCGTCCAGGCGCAGGCTCCACGAGATCGTGGCGCGCATGCCCATGGTGTCCCAGGTGTTCTCGAACGAGACGCCGGGGGCGTCGCGCGGCACGATCACCGTGGCGTATCCCTCGGCGACGCTGCGCGTGCCCGGCGCGAGCACGTAGACGACGAAGTATTGCGCGGCCGGCGCGAGCGAGGCGAAGTGCTTGACGCTGGTGAGCCGGAAGCCGCCGTCGGCCCACTGGAGGCCGGACTTCGACTCGCCACCCTGCCTGATCTGGGTCGGGTCGACCTCGCTGCCGCAGGAGGCGATCAGCGCGCCGTTCCGCACCACGTCGCCCAGGATGCGGCGCCGCTGCTCGTCGTTGCCCAGGCGCGCGACGATGCCGCTGGCGTGCGAGTGGACCTGCACGAGCTGCGCCGTCGAGGCGCAGCCGGTGGCGAGCGTCTCGAGCACGGCGTAGAACGGCAGGTAGCGGCCGTCGGACCAAAGGCCGTGCCCGCCGAGCTCGCGCGGCACCGTCAGCGTCAGCAGCCCCTCCTCGTGCAGCCGGCGGAAGTTCTCGGTGGGCGCCGACGCGGTCTCGTCGTACTGGCGGGCGCGCGTGGCGAACTCGGCGGCGAGCCGGCGGGCCCGCTCGATCAACGCCGCTTCCTCGGCGGTCCAGGCGAAGTTCATCCGCGTCCTCCTCGCTCGCGGCGGGGCGCGTCCCGCCGACCGCGTGAGCGTTCGAACCCGTGGCGGATCATGGCGAGCGCAGCTTCGAGGTGCTCCCGCACCAGCCGCTCGGCCAGCGGACCGTTGCGCGCCCGCACCGCGGCCACGATCTGGGCGTGCTGGGCGTGGTAGCGCAGCGCCGTCTCGCGGTCGTAAAGGCCCAGGAACCGCGCGTTCAGGAAATAGCCGCGCAGGTCCTCCACGGCCCGGATCACGCGCGGGCTGCCCGAGGCGGCCGTGAGCAGCCGGTGGAAGGTGTTGTTGAGCTCGGCGCGGTCCTCCAGCGAATCAGAGTCGACCGCCGCCAGCGCCGCCTCGCAGGCCTCCTCGAGGCGCCGCAGGCCTGCCGCGTCGATCCGCTGGGCCGCCAGGTTCGCCGCGAACCCCTCCAGCCGCTGGCGCATGCCGTAGATCTCGACCAGCTCGGGGGTGAAGTCGCGCACCGCCACGCCGCCGTGGGGCAGCGGATCGACCAGCCCCTCGGCCTGGAGCTTCGAGATCGCCTCGCGGATGGGCGTGCGGCTGACGCCGAGCTGCGCCGCCAGCTCGGTCTCGACCAGCCGCGCGCCCGCCGCCAGCCGCCCGTCGAGGACGGCCCGCCGCAGCTCGCCATAGACCTGGTGCACCACCGGCTCGCGCCGCCGCACCGTCAGCAACCGTTCCGCCATGGCAGGAAGGATACTGTATACAAGATTGTCGAACAAGTGGGTCGGGTCGGGTTGTCGAACAACTGCGCCGCCCGGTCCACCATTGTCCCCGGACCGGGCGCCCGTGTATCCTCCCGAGCACGGGGAGTGGGATCGACCCCGCGACTAGGCGGCAGCGCCGATCCGCGTATCGTCCCGAGCACGGGGAGTGGGAGGGTGGCCGCGCTCGGCATCCGCATCGGCGATCCGGTCGCGATCGTGGGCGAGCTCGAGGAGTTTAGCCAGCCCGACCGCGTCGCGCTCAAGGCCGCTGACGACCGCACCGGCTGCGCCACCCTTATCATCCAGCTCTTCCGCGAGCTGGCCGGGCGCGAGCTCGGCGGTACGCTCTACGGCGTCGGGACCGTGCTCGAGGAGGTCGGGCTGCGCGGCGCGCCGATGGTGGCGTTCCGCCTCCGGCCCGACTACGCGGTCGCACTCGACGGCCAGCCCGCCGCCGACACGCCCGATGCCAGCCTGACGCGCGACGCGGCGGTCGCGCTGGGCCGGGGGCCGACGATCCTGCTGGCCGCCAGCACGGGCAACTTCCGTGGCAGCATCGCTCACCCAGCGGTCAAGGCGCACCTGATCGCGGCTGCCGAGGCCGAGGGGGTGGACCAGCTCTGCACCAACATCGGCGGGGGCTCGACCGACGCCGCGTCGATCCACCTCGTGCGCGAGGGCATCCCGACCGGGACGGTCGGCGTGCCGCGCCGCTACTCCTACTCGGCCAACGAGGTCGTGGACCTCAACGACATGGAGAACGGTGTGCGGCTGCTGCGCCGCTTTGTCGAGTCGATGCCTGAACACCGCGACCTCGGCATCCTCTAGTCAACCTTCACCCCGGTTGAGCCAGGGCAGGAAGGCCTCGCCACCGTGCTTGCAGCAGACGCGGAGATGGTCTGCGCGGAGCCAGGGAGATCTGCTATACACTGCTGCATGCAATGGTCTGAGCCGGGTTGGGAGGAGAGGTACGTCCGATGGGGGAGCGCTGGGCCAGGCAACCGTCCGATCCGATCGTGCAGTTCCTGCTGCCGCGCGTCTACGGCAGCACGCCGACCCTCTTCGGCGCGCCGCTGGCCGAGCGGCCGGAAGACGTGCGCGGCGCCGACTTCGCCTTCCTCGGCGTGCCCTGGCGGGCGCCGACGCCGGACACACGCATGGGCGGCGCCGCCGCCAACTACGAGGGGACGCTGCTCACCCCGGCGCAGTTCCGCGCCAACTCGGTCAAGTACGGCGGCTACCTGCCCGAGCTCGACCTCGACGTCTTCGAGCAGGTGCGGCTGGTGGACCGCGGCGACGCCGAGGTGGTGCGCGACATGGCGACCACCCTCGCCAACGTCCAGGCCGAGGTCGAGGCGATCATCGACGCCGGCGCCCGGCCGATCACGATGGGTGGCAACGCCGGGCCGAGCACCTACCCCGTCCTCAAGGCGGTGGCGGCGCGCGCCGGCGGGCCCGTTGCGGTCGTCAACTTCGACGCCCACCACGACAACCTGCGCGGCGACTGGGAGCAGGACGACCCGCGCTCACCCCGCTGGGGCTCGACCTGGGCCCGGCGCATCCTGGCGCTGCCGGGCGTCGACCCGGCCCGCTACCACCACGTGGGGCTGCGCGGCCCGCGCAATGATCGCGAGACGCTGACGCGCTTCACCGAGCTGGGCGTGCGGCGCGAGCACATCTACACCTACCGCGAGCTCAAGCAGGCGCGCAAGGCCGACTTCGACGCCTGGGCGGCCGACCTCGCCCGCCGGGCGCTCGACGGCGCGGCGAAGGTCTGGGTGGCGGTCGACCCCGACGTGCTCAACCTCGGCAGCAACCCCGACTTCGGCGACGAGCCGCTCGGACCGACCGCCGACGAGGTGATCGAGACCTGCTACCAGATCGGCCGCGCCGCCGGACGCGACCGCTTCGGCGGCCTCGCCTTCATGGCCACCCCCTACAACGCCCAAACGCTCCACTACATCCTGTTCTACATCCTGCTCTACACGCTCGCCGGCGTCGTCCAGAGTGGGGAGGGGACGGCCGCCCCCTAACCCCCAATTCTGGGGGACCAGCAGGGATGGGGGAGCGGGCGGCCACCTTGCCCCCAAGCTTGGGGGAACCCGCCGCCCCCTCACCCCCAATTCTGGGGGGACCGGCGGATATGCAGTGCCTAACGCCCTTCCTGGGCGAGTGGCGGGGATGGCGAGGGGAGGATCGGCTCCTGGCCCCGCGACAAGGGGGGCAGGGGGCGGCGATCCCTACCACTCGCCGCGGAGGCCGTCGAGGGTGGGGAGGTCGGTCAGGAAGCCGGGGTGGCCGGGTGGGGCCTCGGCGGCTGGCCGGGCGTGCTGCGGGAACATCTTGCCGGGGTTGAGCAGGTCGCGCGGGTCGAGCGCGGCCTTGAGCGCGCGCATGACGTCGACCGCGTCCGCGCCCAGGTCGTCGACCAGGAACTCGCGCTTGAGCGCGCCGACCCCGTGCTCGCCCGTCAGCGTGCCGCCCAACTCAAGCGCCGCCGCGAAGATGAGCGCCGCGGCGCGCTCGACCCGCGCCAGCTCGCCGGGTCGGTGCCGGTCGAAGAGGATGTTGGGGTGGAGGTTGCCGTCCCCGGCGTGGCCGAAGACCGGGATCGGCAGCCCGACCGCGGCGCTGATCTCGGCGACGCGGCGCACGAACCGCGGCAGCTCCGAGCGCGGCACGACGATATCCTCGCCCAGCTTGTTCGGCGCCTGCCGGCCGAGCGCGGCGGAGACAGCGCGGCGCGCCTGCCAGAGCCCGCTGCGCTCGGCGGCGCTGCGCGCGACCTGAACCGAGCGGGCGCCGGCCGACCGGCAGATGTCGGCCATGCGCTCGACCTCGGCCTGCACCGCCGCCTCGTCCGAGCCGTCCTGCTCAAGCAGCAGCATCGCCTCCGCCTCGCGCGGTAGGCCCAGGCCGAGGTAGTCCTCGACCAGGTTGATGCAGGTGCGGTCGATCAGCTCGCAGGTCACCGGGAGGATGCCGCCGCCCAGCACGTCGGCCACGGCGGAGGTGGCGCCGTCGAGCGAGTCGAAGACCGCCGCGGCGGTGCTGCGCACGCGCGGCAGCGGGATGAGCCGCAGCGTCACCTCGGTCACCACGCCGAGCGTGCCCTCGGAACCGACGAAGAGCTGCATGAGCTGGTAACCGGTCGCGTTCTTGATCAGCTTGCCGCCCAGGCGCAACACGCGCCCGTCGGCCAGCACCACCGTCATACCGATCACATAGTCCTTGGTCACGCCGTACTTCAGGCAGCGGGGACCGCCGGCATTGGTGGCGACGTTGCCGCCGATCGTCGACTGGTTTAGGCTGGCGGGGTCCGGCGGGTAGAAGAGGCCGACCCGCTCGACCGCCGCCTGGAGCCGGGCGGTCACCACACCCGCCTCGACGACGGCGCAGGTGTTGACGCGGTCGATCTCCTTGATCCGCGTCAGGCGGGCCAGGCTCAGCACGATGCCGCCCGTGAGCGGGACGGTGCCGCCGGCCAGGCCGCTGCCGGTGCCGCGCGGGATGAGCGGCACGCCGAGCCGCGCCGCCACGCGCACCACGCCGGCCACCTCCTCCGTCGAGCCGGGCGTGACCGCGACATCGGGCGGGTACTGCTGGAAGGTGCCGTCGAGCGAGTAGGCGATGAGCTGGCCCGGCCCGTCGTGAACCTGCTCGCGCCCCACGATCGCTGCCAGCTCCTGCACCAGCCCGGCGCGCGCCTCGGCGCTTAGCATTGGAGCGGCCCGATCTGGCCACAGTTGCGGCGGACCACCGCGCAGGGGTCTTGCACGCTGCCAACGCGTTCCGGCACTGGGGCTCCCCCGTGTGCAGCCCCGTTCTGGAGCGTGTCAAACTGAGCGTCAGGCCGGTCGGCCGGCTGAAGCGCGCCCGGTTGGCCGGCTTCAGCCGGCTTCAGCCGGCTTTGTAGGTTCAGCGCGGGGCTTGAGCCCCGCGCGGTCTCGGTCCGCAGGTGCGGGGTGGAGGTCGATCGGACCGGCGTGTGTGTTGTCGACATGGGCATGTCGCCTGGCCGGGGACTACGCGGGGACCGCGGTGGCCGCCGTGGCGGGTTCCGGGCGGGCGGCGTCGCCGCGGCGGTAGCTCTCGTCGAGGAGCTCGACGATGTGGCGCACGCGCATCGTCGAGCCGCGCTGCTGCAGGCCCGCTTCGAGCTGGATGTAGCAGCCGGGGTTGGCGGTGGCA
>JBHOQZ010000567.1:0-4869 GCA_042408635.1 Chloroflexota bacterium | reverse complement strand
CGCCACCGGCCGCGCCGAGGCGAGCGAACTCGGCGAGCAGGCGAGCCGCGAGCTGGGGGGTGATCGCCGCCTCGCCGCGCGCGGCCGCCTGCACCAGCGCGACCACGTCGTCCGGCGCCAGGCTCTTGAGCAGGTAGCCCTGCGCCCCCGCCTTCACCGCCTCGAAGAGGTGGTCGGCCTCCTCCGAGGCGGTCAGGATCACGACCGGCAGGTCCGGGCGCTCGGCCTTGATGAGCCGCGTCGCCTCGAGACCGTTGCGGCGCGGCATCTCCAGATCGAGCAGCACCAGCTCCGGGTTCAGCTCGCGCACGCGTAGGAGCGCCTCGTCGCCGTCGGCGGCCTCGCCCACCACGTCGATGCCGCGGTCGGTCAGCAGCGCGCGCAGCCCGGCCCGGAACAGCCGGTGGTCGTCGACGATCAGCACCCGCAGCGCCACGCTACACCCCCTCGACCGCACCGGAGCCGGCCGCCGCCCCCGCCGCGACCGCCTCGAGCGGCATCTCGACCGTCACGCGCGTGCCCTGCCCCGGGGCCGACTCGACCATGAGCCGGCCGCCGACCGACTCCGCCCGCTCCCGCATCGTCGCCAGCCCGTAGTGCCCGCCCTCGACCCTGGCCCGGTCGAAGCCCACCCCCTGGTCGGCGATCACCGTCCGCAGCAGCGGGCCACCGGGACCGTTCACGACGGTGAGGCTGACGGTGGCCGAGGCGGCGCGCGCGTGCTTGCGCACGTTCGCCAGCGCCTCCTGAATAATGGGCAGCAACTGTGCCTCGACGGCCGGGGCGAGCCGCACGCCGCGCACGGCGGGGGCGAGGTCGAGCCGCGCGTCTATCCCGGTCTGGTGGCGGTAGCGCTCGAGGTAGTCGGCCAGCGCGCCGGCGAGGTCGCGCTCGGCGCCGACCCGGCTGCTGCGCAGGCCGAGGATCGCCTCGCGCACGTCGGCGAACGCCTCGGCCGCCACCTCGTCGATCTGGGCGAGCGCCTGGCGCGCCGCCTCAGGGTCGGCCCGGCCGAGCGCGTCGTGGGCGGAGGTGGCGCGCATGCGGATGTAGCCGAGCGCCTGGGCGAGGCTGTCGTGCAGCTCGCGGGCGATGCGCTCGCGCTCGGCCGTGGCCGCCAGCGCCTGCACCTCGGCGTGGAGGCGCGCGTTCTCCATGGCGGCGGCTGCCTGCGCCGCGAAGAGCGCCAGCAGGTCGGCATCGTTGCGCGTGAAGGGCACCACCTGGCCCGCCTCGATCTTGTCGGCCAGGTAGAGGTTGCCGAGCCGGCGGTTGCGCGCCGCGATCGGTACGCCGACGAGCGTCTGCATCGGCGGGTGATTCGGCGGGAAGCCGACCCGGCGCGGGTCCGCCGCGATGTCGTCCACCAGCATCGGCCCGCCGGGGTGGAGCGGCACGGCGAGCAGCCCGCGCCCGCGCGGCGGCTCGCCGATGCGGACGATCGCTTCGGGCGAGAGCCCGGAGGTGATGAAGCGCACGATGCCGCCGCCCTCGTCGACGACCGAGAGCGCCCCGTAGCGCGCGCCCACCAGCTCGCGCGCCAACTCGACCACGCGCAGCAGCACCGCCTCCGTGCTCAGATCGGAGACGAGCGCGAGGCCGGCCTGGTGGAGCGCGCTCAGCTCGGCGGCCTGGCGGCTCGCCCGCTCGCTCACCCGGCTCAGCTCGCGGTTGCGCTCGACCAGCCGCCCTTCGATGCGCTCGATGTGGTCGAAGACGAAGCGCGAGAAGAGGAAGGTGCCCAGCGCCACGACGCCGAGGATGATGAAGAAGCCGGGGTAGGGGTGGAGGAGCTGCGGCCACACCGCGTGCCGCACCAGATCGACCGCGATCAGGAACAGCACCGGCAGCACCACGGTGAGCCAGCGCAGCGTCTTCATTTTCACGGTCGCCCCGTCCCGCCGGCCACCCGGCGCCTCACCTGACAACGTCACCCTCGTTGCTGTTCCGTACGTCGATCGTAATCAGCCGGACTCCGCCGGTCAAGCCGCGTCCCGGGCGGCCGGCGGCGCTCGCCACCCCACCCGTTTCCCGCCCGTCCGGGTGAGGCCGGCCGCGCCCGCGCGCCGTAGGCTGAAGCTGTGGAACGCGAGCGCGACGAGGCGCGGGGGTGAACGGCGATGCGGGGCGTGTGGATCGCTGTGGCGATGCTGGCGGCGGCGGTGGCGCTCGGCGGGATCTACCTCCTCGAGGCGCCGGGGCCGGCGGCTCCCCTCGCGGCGCCACCGCCGCCCGAGGACGTGGTCTTCGTCATCCCGCCGGGCACGGCCGCGGCCGCGATGCGGGGCGAGCCGGCGTTTGCGCTGCCCAAGGAGATCCGGCTCGTGCCGGGCGGCAGCATCGTGATCCGCAACGAGGACCAGGCGATGCACTACTTCTTCGACACACCGGTCGCGCCGGGCACGACCTACCGCCGCACGTTCAGCCAGGCCGGGCGGTTCGGCTACAGCGGGGGGCTGAGCTGCTCGATCGACAAGGGGGGCTGGAATGGCGTGATCGTCGACGTGGACCCGGCCAACGCCGGGCGCTGAGCCGGCGGCGCGGCAATCTTGATAGCCATACTATCAACTCCCTTGACAAAATCCTGTGATTGTGCTATAGAGGAGGTGTGCGGGGGTCGGCCCCCGCCGCGAGAGCGATGACGGTATCGATGGATCGATCTCACTCCGCTGTCGAAGGAGGTGGTTTCAGAGATGGCCAACATCACTCGCTACGATCCGTTCGGCCTCTTCTCGCTCCATGAGAGCCTGGTTGACACGATGGACCGGCTGATGCGCAACTTCCCGTCGTTCGGCGGCTTCGACTCGCCAGAGACGGCGCGCGCGTTCAGCCCGACGGTGCCCACCAACATCTACGAGACCGGTGAGGCGTACCAGATCGTAATGGCGCTGCCGGGCGTCGATCCGAAGAAGCTCGACGTGACGATCACCGGCCAGGTGCTTACCATCAGCGGCACGCGCCAGCCGGTGGTGCCGGAGGGCGCGCAGCCGATCTGGCGCGGCATCCCCGAGGGTGAGTTCCGCTACAGCCTGACGCTGCCCGCCCCGGTCGATGTCAACCAGATCGAGGCGGCCTCGGAGCACGGCATGCTCGTCCTGACGCTGCCGAAGGCCGAGGCGGCGCGCTCGCGGCAGATCACCGTCAAGGTGGGTGAGCCCGCCAAGCAGCTCGAGGCCGGCAAGCGTGAGCCGGTCGGCACGGCGCGGTAGCCCGGATCGGGCGCTGACGGCGCCCGATCCGGCGCGCTCCGGCGGGCTCTCGCCCGCGCTCGAAGGACCAACGTTCCCAAACCCATTCCGCTAACGACCACCCGGCTGCGCCGGGCAGTCGGATGGCCGTTAACCGCGGACCGACGCCGGGGCGCCGCCGATAGCGACGCCCGCCCAACGTGTCGCCGGGCGCACCAGGCGGCGGGTGGAGCGCCGCGTCGACGTGTTGTCCGGCGTGAGGCCGCGCCAGGCGAACCGGGCGCGCGGTGGCACGGCCGGGACGGTAGCTACCGCGCTGACGCAGGAGGTGAGAGGTAATGCAGTGGTTGACGCGTCCGCTCGAGGGGTTGTGGTGGTCGACCGCTGAGCGGTGGTGGGAGACGGGTCTGCTGACGCTGCTGACGGGACTGGTGTTCCTGCTGCTGGGCGCCGCGATCGTCGCCGATCCGCAGGTGCTCATCTACCTGCTGGCCGGCTTCATTGGCGCGGTCGGGCTCGTCCTGATGGCGGCCGGCGCCTTCGACCTCTATCTCTCCTGGCGCGACCGGCCGCGACGCATCCGCGTCAAAGTTGGCCGCTAACAGCGTTCCCTCAACCGCTCGACGAACCAGGCCGACGTCGGCTCCCTGCCGGTGTCGGCCTGGTCCCTCTTGCGGTGGCAGCGACCTGGTCGCGGGGCCGCCGGCCTATGGCGCGGCGGCCTGGAGGTGCGCGACCGCCATCGCAGGCAGTGGCAGGGAGTGGCCGGTCCGAGAGACCGGCAGCCAAGCTCGTGGCGGTCCGGGCGGAGCGGCTGCGGTTTCAGTGCATGACGAGCCCGGCGCTGACGTTGATCGCCTGGCCGGTGATGCCGGCCGCCTCCTCCGAGGCGAGGTAGCGGGCGAACGCGGCGATCTCGCGCACCTCGAGCAGCCGCCCCTGCGGGATCATCGGCAGGATCACCCGCTCGAGCGCCTCGTCCTCTGGCACGCCGTGGACGGTGGCCAGATCCGTGAGCTGGTTGCGCACCATGGGCGTGTCGGTGTAGCCGGGGCAGATCGCGTTGACGGTAATGCCGTCGCGCGCCGTCTCGAGCGCGGCCACGCGCGTCAGCCCGATCAACCCGTGCTTGGCCGAGCTGTAGGCCGCCTTGACCACCGCGCCGATCTTGCCGTTGATCGACGACATATTGATGATCCGCCCCCAGCGCCGTTCCCGCATCGCTGGCAACACCGCCCGCGTGAACAGGAACGGTCCCGTCAGCAGCACGTCGATGAGCTGCCGCCACTTCTCGAACGGGAAGGTTTCGAGCGGGGCAACGTGCTGGAGCCCGGCGTTGTTGACCAGGATGTCGAGGCGGCCGGTGGTGCCCAGCGCGTGCTCGACCGTGGCGCGCACCGAGCCGGGATCGGTCACATCGCCCTCGACCGCGCTCGCCCGGCCGCCGGCCGCCCGGATCGCGGCCGCCACGCGCTCGGCTGCCGCCCCGCGCAGGTCGTGGACGACCACGTGCGCGCCCGCCGCCCCGAACTCCTCGGCGATCGCGGCGCCGATGCCGCTGCCCGCCCCGGTCACGATCGCTGTCCGCTCCGCCAGCACCTGCCCTGTCGCCATCGTGTTGCCTCACCTCAGACCGTCTTGCCTGGCGGCGTCGGCCCCCCAACCCCCCAATCCTGGGGGG
>JBHOQZ010000545.1:0-1225 GCA_042408635.1 Chloroflexota bacterium | reverse complement strand
GCCGGGGTGCTCGGCGCGCGGCACGATCACCGTCACGCCGGTGCGCACTGGCCCGCGGCCGACCTGCAGCGGCCCCTCCCCCTCGATCAACGTGGTGTGGCCGCGCTGCGCTTCAACGAGCTCGGCTGCGCCGTCGAGGCGCGCGACCCGGCGTGGGACGATCCCGGGCACTTCCACCGGGTCCTCTACCGTGTCGGCCTGGCCGCCTCGATGGACAGGCGGGTGCGCGAGCACCCGGACTGGATCGAACCGACCTTCATGGAGATGATCGAGGAGGGGCGGCGCTACAGCGCCGTGGAGCACAAGCAGGCGCAGAACGCGCGCGGCCTCTTCTACGACCAGGCCGTCCGGTTCTTCGAGCGGTACGACCTCCTGCTCACGCCGACCTCGCCCATGGGCGCCTGGCCCGCCGAGCCGGGACCCGGCCCCTTCGAGATCGAGGGCCGGCCGCTCGCGCCGCACCACCGGCGCTCCTATTTTCTCTATCCGTTCAACCTGACCGGGCAGCCGGCGATCACCGTGCCCTGCGGCTTCACCTCGGAGGGCCTGCCGGTCGGCCTCCAGATCGTCGGGCGCTGGCACGCCGACGCGCTGGTGCTGCGGGCTGCCGCCGCCTTCGAGGCCGCGCAACCCTGGGTGCACCACCGCCCGCCGCTCGATTGACGACGATTCGCACCCGCCCGCGCCCCGTATAGGCGACGGGCCGAGGAGGGAGGAGAACAGCATGACCGGACGGGGTGGTGGCGCGCACCGCGAGGCGACGCCGCGGGCGCGGGCGCGCGAACTGGGGATCAGGATCGGGCGGCTGCCGACCGGGCGCTGGAACGCGATCACCGACGTGGCGGGCGTGCGCGTCGGCCACACCACGTTGATCGAGGGGGAGGGGCCGCTGCAGGTCGGCCGCGGGCCAGTGCGCACCGGCGTGACGGTGATCGTGCCGCGCGCCGAGCACCCCAGCCTCGAGCCGGTCTATGCCGGCAGCTTCTCGCTCAACGGCTGCGGGGAGATGACGGGGCTCCTCTGGGTCGAGGAATCAGGGCTGCTGACCACGCCGGTGGCGATCACCAACACGCACAGCGTGGGCGTGGTGCGCGATGCGCTGATCGCCTACAGCCTCGCCAATCCGGCGCCCGGGGGCCTCCCGTTCAGCCTTCCGGTCGTGGCCGAGACCTACGACGGCCACCTGAACGACATCAACGGCTTCCACGTCCGGCCCGAGCACGTG
>JBHOQZ010000537.1:0-5920 GCA_042408635.1 Chloroflexota bacterium | reverse complement strand
CGATTGGGTTCGCCGTCGCGGGGCGGCCCCGCCGGGGCCGCGAGCGCCGGCGCTATCAGCAGCGCAGCGTCGCGCGGCCGTACCGCTGTTCGAGCCGCAGCGCGTAGAACTCGCGCTCCGAGAGCAGCCGGTGACCGCGGTTGCGAGCGCCGGCGCCCGGCTCGTCACCGGCGGCGAGGCTCGGGTGGCGCAGCCGCCACTCAGCCACGTAGCGCATGTAGTCGTTTTCGCCCGTGAACTCGCGCAGCCAGTAGAGCGCGCTTGCCCAGGCGCGGCGCAGATCGGCCAGCACGGGCGCACCTCCCCCGAACACGCGGTGTCTCAATCGGTGCCACCGGTCGCCAGGCGCGGGCCGACCATCTGCGAGGGGACGCGCGGCGCCTCGGCCAGGTCGGGATCCTTGCGACCGGTGAGCAGCAGATACCACTGGCGGATCGACTCGACCACGATCGCGCCCACGACCAGGATCAGCACGATGCCGATGACGGCGTCGAAGCGGTTGTTGAAGATCGCCGTCTGGACCGTCGCCACCTGCTCGGCCGGCACAGCGCCCGAGGCGAGGCGGGCGGCGGCGGCGTCGGCCGCGGCGAAGAAGCCGATGCGCGGGTCGGGGTGGAAGATGCGCTGGTAGGCCGCCGTGAACGTCGAGACCACCAGCCAGGCCATCGGCAGCGCCGTCACCCACATGTAGCGCGCCTTGCCCATCTTGATGATGATCGTGGTCGCGGTCGAGAGCGCGACCGCCGCCAGCATCTGGTTGCCGATGCCGAACAGCGCCCAGAGCGACTTGATGCCGCCGTTGGGGTCGTTCACGCCCACGTAGAGCAGGAAGCCCCAGAGCGCCACGATCAGCGCCGACGCGACCCAGACGCCGGGCGTCCAGCTCGTGCGCCCGAGCGGCTTCCAGAAGTGGCCGCCCAAGTCCTGGATCATGAAACGCCCGACGCGCGTGCCGGTGTCGATCGTCGTCAGGATGAACAGCGCCTCGAACATGATCGCGAAGTGGTACCAGACGTCGAGCAAACCGCCGCCGATCGGGGAGTTCGCCAGGATCTGTGCCATGCCGACCGCGAGCGTGGGCGCTCCGCCGACGCGGCCGATCAGCGTGTTCTCACCCACCTCACGGGCGAGCGTCTGCATCTGCTCGGCCGTCACCGGGAAGCCGAGGCCGCCCATCGCGGCGCTGCCCGCCGTGATCTGGTCGAGCGGGACGCGCGTGTTGATCGCGAAGTAGACACCGGGATCGAGCGTCACCGCTGCCACCATCGCCATGATCGCGACGAAGCTCTCCATGAGCATTGCGCCGTAGCCGATCATGCGCGTCTCCGACTCGCGGCTGACCATCTTCGGCGTCGTGCCCGACGACACCAGCGAGTGGAACCCCGAGACCGCGCCGCAGGCGATCGTGATGAACACGAACGGGAAGAGTGTCCCGGGCACCACCGGGCCGAGCCCCTCCCAAGCGTAGGGGGCATTCAGCGCCGGCATCTTGATTGTCGGCGCCAGCAGCACGGTGGCAACCGCCAGCAGGACGACCGTGCCGATCTTCATGAACGTCGAGAGGTAGTCGCGCGGGCAGAGCAGCACCCAGACCGGCAGCACCGAGGCGATGAAGCCGTAAGCCATCATCAGGAAGACCAGCGTGTTCGCGTCCAGCGTCATCGCCGGCCCGAGCACCGGGTGATCGGCGACCCACTTGCCGATGAACACGCTGACGACCAGCAGGATGCAGCCGGTGACCGAGGCCTCGAGCACCCGGCCTGGGCGCCAGACCTTCATCCAGAAGCCCATTGCCACCGCGATCGGTAGCGTCAGCGCGATCGTGGTGGCGCCCCAGGGGCTCTCGGCCAGCGCCGAGACGACCACCAGTGCCAGCACCGCCAGGATGAGCGCCATCAGGAGTAGCACCGCGAAGAGCGCGATCCACCCCGCGATCGGGCTGATCTCATCCTTGGCCATCTGCCCGAGCGACTTGCCGTTGCGCCGCATCGAGCAGAAGAGGATCACGAAGTCCTGGACCGCGCCGGCCAGCACCACGCCGACGATGATCCAGAGGGTGCCGGGCAGGTAGCCGAACTGGGCTGCCAGGACGGGTCCCACCAGCGGCCCGGCTCCGGCGATCGCCGCAAAATGGTGCCCCAGCAGCACCCACTTGTTCGTCGGCACGAAGTCGTGGCCGTTGTTCAGCTTCTCGGCCGGTGTCGCCCGCGTGTCGTCGAGGCCGAGCACGCGGTCGGCGATCCACCGGCTGTAGAAGCGGTAGCCGACGGCGTAGGTGCAGACCGCCGCCACGATCATCCAGATCGCGTTGACGCTGGCGCCCTCACCGCGCAGACCGGCGATCATCGCGAACCCGAAGGCGCCGGCCAAGGCGACCAGCGTCCAAACGACCCAACTCAGCGGCCCCGTCAGGACGGGCCGCGGCTGCTGCGCGACCGCTCCGCGCATGCTGAACCCCTCCGTGTTCTACCACGCCGCCGCCCACCGCCCCCGCTTCCGCGCGGCAGCCGGTCAGTCCCTCACATCACCACCGTTTGGCCGATAACGCTCTGGCTCTCGCTCTGTAGCCACCTCCAGGGTCCGAATTTAAAGGTGCTCGGCTGCAGGGGCAGGTTGTGCTCGACGAGGTAGCGGTCGAGGATCCGATGGAGCAGCACCGGCGTGTCTGCGGCCCGGGCGATCTCGATCAGGTCGCGCCGCCGCCGCGCCTGCGCCTCGGGCAGAAAGACGAAGGACACGCCTCCGGCCGCTCCCCCTCAGGCGCTCGCGTGCAGCCAGTCAACGACGAGCACGCGCCCCTTCACCGCGGCCCGCCGGTCGATCAGCGCCGCCGCGTCGGGCGCGATCTCGACTGGGAGCCGCTCCTGGCCCGCACCGCCGCTCATTGCTGCGCCCCCGGCCGCCCTACCGCCCGGCACCCGCCGCGCGGCACTCGGGGCAGAGCGGCCCTTCGGCCGGCTCCTGATCGGCGAACTCGATCGGCCACGAGTCGCACCCCGGCTCGCAGTCGAACGGCATCGCCCCATCGAGCCAGGCCGCGGTCTGGGGCGGCTCCTCGGCGCCGCGCAAATCGGCCAGGTCCTCTGCCCGGCGCCAGCGCCGTGCCCCCGCGTCGGTGCCCAGACCTGCGTCGGTGCCGGCCGCGCCGGTGCTATCGGCAGGGAAGCTGCGGGCGCAGTTGCAGCAGGCGACCGCCGCCATCTCGTCCCCCCGAGAACGGCGCGAGGACACGTCGCAAGGCGAGTAACCTCGCGCTTCGTGCCCCCGTATCACAATTCTAGCGTCCCGTTGCCCGCTGGCAAGAATCGGGCTAGAGCTGTGCGCGGCGGGCGCCCCCGGTGCTGAAGTGCAGTCGGCGCGCAACGCGTCGGCCCGCGCGGGAGGATGTCTTGTCGGTGCTCGGCGTCGAGCAGGGCGCAGCGAGCCCGGCGGCGCGCCTCGACGTGCGCCTCGTCGTCGACGCAACGGCGGCCCAGCGGGCGGAGACTGTCCCCTGCGGGACCGGGCGCGCCGAGCGCACGCTCGAAACCCGCGTGGCAGACCTGCCGGCGGCGACGCTCGGCTCGCTCGCCACCTCCCGGCGGCCGAGCCATCGGGAGGTGGCGGGCCGTAAGCGGGGTGTAAGATTGGGGTGTGTAATACTGCGGTCAAGCGGGGCGGCTCGGGCGAAAGGGAGAAGGGCTGATGGCAGCATTGGCGAGGTTGCAGGTGGTGCCGCGCGAGGCGCCTGGCGCGTCGGAGCTGCCGGCGGCCTACGCCTACGTGCGCCCGGCTGAGCGCGGGCCGGTCGCGCCGGAGCCGCCGCGCGTCGTCTTCATCGAGGTCACCAACCGCTGCAACCTTCTCTGCGAGACCTGCCCGCGTACCTTTGTCAGCTACGAGCAGCCGCGCACGCTCGGCTGGGAGGCGTTCCTGCGCATCGTCGAGCAGTTCCCGGCGCTCGAGCGGGCGGTCCTCCACGGCATCGGTGAGCCGCTGATGAACCGCGACCTTGTGCGCATGATCGAGCACCTCAAGGCGCGCGGCGCGACCGTCCTGTTCAACACCAATGCCGTGCTGCTCACCCCCGCGCTCGACGCGGCGCTGATCGCGAGCGGCCTCGACGAGCTGCGCTGCTCGCTCGATGCCGCCACGCCCGCGACCTACCACCTCGTGCGCGGCGTCCCCGTCTTCGACAAGGTGGTGCGCAACCTCGAACGGTTCTGCCGCCGCCAGCGTGAGCTGGGCGCTGAGACGCCGCGCGTCTCGCTCTGGCTCACAGGCATGCGCGAGAACATCGCGGAGCTGCCGGACCTGGTGCGGCTGGCCGCGCGGATCGGCGCGCCCGAGGTCTACGTCCAGCGCATGGTCTACTACCTCGACAGCGAGGCGCCGCCCGGCCTGATGGGCGCCGGCCACGCGCTCTTCGACGACTTCGACGCCCACGTCGATCGGGTGATCGCGGAGGCGGAGGTGATCGCGCGGGAGCTCGGGGTGCGGCTGCGCGCCTCGGGCGCCACCAACCCACGCGCCAGCCTGGAGGCCAGCCGGCGCCACAACCCGCGGCCCTGGGCGGGCTGCCTGCGGCCCTGGTCGACCGCCTACGTCACCGCCAACGGTAACTGCCTACCCTGCTGCATCAGCCCGTTCGCCACCACCGACTACGACAGCTTGAAGCTGGGCAACCTCTTCGAGCGGCCCTTTGCCGACATCTGGAACGACGCCGTCTACCAGCGCTGGCGCGCGACCCTGCTGAGCGACACCCCGCACCTCGCCTGTCAGGGCTGCGGCGTCCACTGGAGCCTCTGAGGTGCGGTGGGCCGGCGGCGTGAGCAGAGAAGCGGGCAGCCCCGGCGCCCGTAACGCGCCGGGGAGAACGGAGACTGAGCGCATGGCGCAGGAGGAAGGCGCGAGGAGGTCGGGCGTGGGCGAGGTCTCAGCCGTTGTCGTACCCGCCGCCACGGAGCGGCCCGCCACGCTGTCGGTGGGCATCGGGCTGACCAACGACTGCAACCTGCGCTGCGCCCACTGCTATCGGGACACGCTGGGCATCGACCACGTGCCGCTCGAGCACATCAAGCTGATCTGCGAGCACCTGCCGGTCAGCGGGATGGGGTTCGGCACGGGCGAGAATGCGCTGCACCCGCAGTTCCGCGAGATCGTCGCCTACCTGCGCGATCGCGGCGTCAAGCTGAGCATGGCCTCCAACGGGTACAGCATCATGGCGCTGCCGGACGAGCTCCTGCTGGCGTTCCACGACCTCGAGGTTTCGATCGACTTCGCGACCGAGCGGGAGCAGGACGCCTTCCGGGGCGCGGGCAACTGGGCGCTGGTCCACGAGGCGATGGCGCGCTGCCACCGCCTGCACATTCCGGTCTCCATCCTCGCCACGCTCATGAGCATCAACTACGACCAGATGGACGCGCTCGTGGGCGTGGCGCGCGCGGCCGGGGCGATGCTGCGCGTCAACGCCTATCAGTCGGTCAAGACCGATGCCTACCGCTTGAGCTACGAGGCGTTCTGGGAAGGGTACCGCCGCCTCTTTGCTGAGGGGAAGGTCGTCAGTTGCGCCGAACCGGTCGTGCGCGCGGTGCTGGGGCTGGGCGACGCGACCTCGCCTTGCGGGCGCACCAGCATCCGCTTCAACCAGCGCGGCCAGATCATCCCGTGCGTCTACTGGCCGCTGCAGGGGCCGGCGCCCTCGATCCGCGACCTGCCCCGGCTGGGGCTGGCCGCGCTCGAGACGCCGCAGTTCCGCCTCGCGCGCGCGGTGCCACCCGCCGCCGCCGCGTGCCCGTGCCAGGGCGGCTGCGCCACGCGCCGCGCCCTCAACGGCAACCTCGACGCGCACGACGACTACTGCCCCTGGGTGCGGGGCGAGACGATCGGGTTCGCCTGGCAGGCCGCGCCAGCGGTCGACCTCATGCGCGCCCGCAACGTC
>JBHOQZ010000531.1:0-6529 GCA_042408635.1 Chloroflexota bacterium | reverse complement strand
TTCCGCCACTCCGACACGGTCGTGGTGACCGAGACGGGCTGCGAGCGCATCACCTACTACCCGCGTGACCTGGCGAGCCTGACGATCCTGGTCTGAAGCGTCGCGCGGCGGGGGGCGGGGAGGGGGTGCCCCGGCCCGGCCCGCCGCCGCGCGGCCCGGGGAGCGGCGTGCGGACGGACACGGGAGAGTGGCGGCGGCTCGCGGTCCTGTTCGCGCTGGCGGTCGGCTTCGACATCGCCGCCTGGGGCCAGTTGCAGGCGTTCACGCCGCTCTGAGACGCTCAGTCCCGAAGCCGGAAGAAATCGACGTGCTGCGGGAGGATCTGGGTGATGAACTCACCCGGGGTGAGAGCAAGATGTGCCACGCCCGCGTGATTGATTCGCTCGCGCAACTCCTTGTCGAGCGTCAACACGAACTCTGCACCGGCGATGCCTGCGGCGGCCAGGACGTGGCTATCCTTGTCGCCGACGGCGGCTCGGTGGTCCGGGCGCAGGTCGCGGGCGCTCAGTGGCACTACCGTCAGTGCCGCCTCCTCGACGAGCCGCACGAACCGCTGTTGCGCCTGCGCCGGCAGCTTTCCCGCGATGTTGCGGTGCGCCTCGACGAGAACTGGGTGAGAGACGATCCCCTGAAGCAGCCGACGCGTACAAAGGGACAAGACGAAGGCCGATCCCCCCGTTGAGGAACCGGCCGCGGCGATCAAACACGACGCATCGAAGAACACGCGCGTCGTGCGATCGATGGGCTTCACGGCAGAGCAGGTGGCTCCGTTGACCCCCCCACACGTTCGGCGACGGACTGCGCTTCACCCGTCAGTCGATCTTCGGCCAGAAAGGCCGCGATCTCCTCCGGCGTGTAGTCCCGCAGCGGAACGGTGACACCAATACGGCTGTCGATCACCTCTTTGTGGCGATGGTAGTAGGTAAGTGCTGCTTCGGCGGCTTCGAGAGGAATGTTGAAGGCTGCTGCCAGCGCTTGGAGGCTGCCCAGCGCGCCTAGATCGGCGATCAACGCCCACACGAAGTAGCCATAGTCCTTGATGCGCACGTTGGACGGATCAGGGCACCCTGGCTCCGCCTCGATCCACTTGGCAAGCAGCGCTGTCTCGTCTGCGACCGTAGCCGTGTCCCGCTCCATCTCCTCTGCCCCGCCCGCGTCGGCTCTCGCCTGGTAGCTACGTAGTTTCTCATGGTAGGGCTTGAACGGCGACGATAGGGAGACGCGATGGCGATTGTGCTCAGCCTTCGAAGGCGGCCCAGAGCTTGGCGAGCTCGGCGTCGGAGAGGCGCTGGTCGGCGCGGGTGGGCGTGATCTTGCGGACGAACGCCTTCAGGTCGCGCGGCAGGCGGACGGGAATCGTCGGCTCGCGCTGGATGACGAGCTGCACGCGCGGGTTCACGAACACCGCCACCGCCTCGAACGGTACCGCATCGGCCAGTTCCTGCCCCACCTGCCCGCTCAGGTAGGCGCGCAGTTGCCGCTCGTGGCGCTCGGCGTCGTGGGCGGGGTTGCCGAGCGATCCCTCCGCGATGCCGCGCAGCAGCGCACCGAACCCCGGCGCGCGCGACCAGCGGTCCCCGTCGACGTAGATCTCGCCCATCTGGCTGCGCACCTCGATCAGGAGCACGCCGGCCGGGCCGATCAGGAAGTGCTTGGCGTCGGGCACCTGCGGCATGTAGTGGTAGAGGTGGTGGCGGTTGTCCAGGCCCTTGAGCGCGGCGGTGACCACCTCGTCCTCGCGCGGCCGCACACCCCAGCGGATCGCGTTGTAGCGCCCGATGTTGAAGATCACGATGCCGGGGAAGAGGAGCAGGTACGAGATGAGGAGCGCCGGCACCGTGCCGAGTCCGGGCAGCGTGACGAACTGCTCGGTCAGCGACAGCAGGAAGCCGACCCCCAGCATGGCCAGCCCGGCCACGCTGGCGGCCCGGCCGAAGGTGCGCCGCTGGGCGATGTGCCGCTCGTTGACGAAGACCTGCACTGCCCGCCTTTCTCCTAGCTTGCTCGCTCATCAGCCGGTGCGGGCTCGTCGGCGTCCCCGCGCCAGCGGCCGAAGATCAGCACCGCGTTCTGGCCGCCGAAGCCGAACGAGTTCGAGAGCGCGATGTCGACGCGGGTCCGGCGCGCCCCCTCGGGCACGTAATCGAGGTCGCAGTCGGGGTCCGGGTGCTCGAGGTTGATCGTGGGGTGAACCTGCTGGTCGCGCAGCGCCAGGATCGTGGCGATCGCCTCGACCGCGCCGGCGGCGCCCAGCAGGTGGCCGATCATCGACTTGGTCGAGCTGACCGGGATGCGGTAGGCGTGCTCCCCGAGCACGCGCTTGATCGCCAGCGTCTCGGTCTTGTCGTTGAGCTCGGTCGAGGTGCCGTGGGCGTTGATGTAGTCGATCCGGGTCGGCTCGAGCCCGGCATCGGTGAGCGCCATGCGCATCGCGCGGGCGGCGCCCGCGCCCTCGGGATCGGGCGCGGTGACGTGGTAGGCGTCGGAGGAGGCGCCGTAGCCGAGCACCTCTGCCAGGATCAGCGCGCCCCGGCGCCGGGCGTGCTCGAGCTCCTCCAGGATCAGGATGCCAGCGCCCTCGGCGGGCACGAAGCCGTCGCGGGTGGCGTCGAAGGGGCGGCTGGCGCGCTCGGGCGGCTCGTTCTGGCTAGTCATCACGCGCATCACGCAGAAGCTCGCCAGGCCCAGCTCGCAGATCGAGGCCTCGGTGCCGCCGGCGACCATCACGTCGGCGGCGCCGCGGCGGATCACCTCGACCGCCTCCCCGATCGCCTGGTTACCGGCGGCGCAGGCGGTCACCACAGTTGAACTGTAGCCCTTGAGGCCGAAGAGGCGGCTGATCGTGCCGGCCGACATGTTGGGCAGCATCATGGTCAGGTAGAAAGGGCTCATCTTCATGCCGCCGCGCTCGAACAGCTTGCGCGTCTCGCGCTCGGTGTCGGTGAAGGCGCCGATGCCGGTGCCGATCAGCACCCCGATGCGGCCGGGATCGAGCCGGTCGAGCGGGAGGCTGGCCTGGGCGAGCGCCTCCTGCGCGGCCGCCACGGCGAACTGGGTCGGGCGCGACATGCGCCGCGCCTCCTTCGCCTCGATGTAGCGCGTCGGCTCGAAGTCGTTCACCTCGCCGGCCACGCGGGTCGGGTAGGCGCTGGCGTCGAACTGGCTGATGGTGGTCACGCCGGAGCGCCCCTCGAGGCAGGAGAGCCAGAAGTCCTCGGCCGTCAGCCCGATCGGCGTGATCGCCCCGATCCCGGTCACCACCACGCGCCGCCGCTGTCGGTGCTCGGCCGCCAGGCGCGCCGGCGTGGGCGCCGGCTCGGTGCCCAGGGCCTGCTCGACGATCGCCTCGACCTGCCGCTCGACGAGCGGACTCACCTCCGGCTCGACCTCGGGCCGCTGCGCGGCTGCGCGCTCAAGCCCCCTCTCGCTCATGTCTCCTCCTCGCCTGTGCCCCGGTGGGACGCGCGTGGCGGCGCCCGCGCCGTCCCGCCCGGTGGTCCGGTCGCCGGCTCCTACCCGGCGGTGCCGGACCGCTGATCTGCCGTCCCGGTCGCCTCGGGTCGGCCGCCGACGCCGGCCGCGATCCGCTCGACGAGGCGCCCCTCGGCGGCGGTGTTGGCGACCCGGAGCGCGTTCTTGATCGCCTTGGCGCGGCTGCGGCCGTGGGCGATGATCACCGGCCCGTTCACGCCCAGGAGCGGCACGCCACCGTACTCCTCGTAGTCGAGCCGCGCGCGGATGCGGCGGAACGCCGGCAGCAGCCCCGCCGCGAACAGCTTCGAGAGGAGCGACGACGACAGCTCGCGCCGGATCGTGCCCATCAGGAGCTCGACCACGCCCTCGGCCGTCTTCAGCAGGACGTTGCCGGTGAAGCCGTCGCACACCACCACGTCGACCGTGCCGGCGGGGACGTCGCGTCCCTCGACGTTGCCCCTGAAGCGCAGCCCGCTCGCCTGGAGGAGCGGGTACGTCTCCTGCACGAGCTTGTTGCCCTTCTCCGCCTCCTCGCCGTTCGAGAGGAGCCCGACCGACGGATCGCGCACGCCCAGCACCTCCTCCATGTAGATCGCGCCCATGCGCGCGAACTGCACGAGGTGGCTCGGGCGCGGGTCGGCGTTGGCGCCGACGTCGATCACCAGCGTCCGGCCGCGCGCCGTCGGCAGCACCGCCCCGAGCGCTGGCCGCTCGATGCCCTTGATGCGTCCGAGCTCGAAGTAGGCGGCGGCCATGGCGGCGCCGGTGTTGCCGGCCGAGACGAAGGCGTCGGCCCGGCCGTCGCGTACCAGGTCGAGGCCGACGACCAGGGAGGAGCCACGCTTGCCGCGCACCGCCGCCGCGGCGTGCTCGTCCATCTCGATGACATCGGGTGCGTCCACGATCGAGAGCTCGAGCCCGGCCACGTTCTGGGCGGCAAGCAGCGGCTCGATGGCGGCGCGGCGGCCGACGAGGCTGACCTCGATGCCCAGCTCGCGCGCGGCCTGCACCGCGCCCAGCACCGTCTCGGCGGGCGCGTGATCGCCACCCATCGCGTCCAGTGCGATCCGCACAGCTTCTCTCCGCAGCGCCTCATGCCAACGATCAGCCGCCAGCGCTCGGCGCCCCATCGCACCGGCGGCGCGGGCGGCTGACGGCTCAGGTTCCTCGTCGATCGTCTTGCCAACAGGAACAGCTCGATCAGGTCGTCGAGCAGCGCAGGCTGATCAGCCCACCGCGATCACCCCGGTCCGGCGTTCGTCGCCCAACCGGCAAAATCGCGGGATGCGGGCAGTATAGCACACCGCTGATGTCGGACCTGATCTGATCCGTTCTGGCCTGATCACACGCTCGCCGGGGACGCACCGAACGGGCTGGACCTGATCAGAACTGGCCCCAGATGAGGCGGCACTGTTGTCGGGATTGTTGTCGGAGGGATAGAGCGGCACGAACGGGCAGCGGAGCATGCCCACACCCCCTTCCAGATGCGTGTTCGCTTGAGCGCGACGAAGGGGCACCGTGTGGGCCATCTGCTCCTGCTCGACTGCATCGCCACGATCTTCGCCGCCAACTGGGCGGTGGCCACCTTCGGCTTCGTGCCGGTCGGCTTCGGGCTCGTCACCCCGGCCGGCGTCTACCTCGCCGGGCTCGCCTTCACCCTGCGCGATCTGGTCCAAGAGACGCTGGGCAAGCGCGCCACCTTCGTCGCCATCGCCCTCGGCGGTCTGCTCTCGGCCTGGCTCGCCTCCCCCGCGCTCGCGCTCGCCTCGGCCGCTGCGTTTCTCTGCTTGGAGCTGGCGGATTTCGCCGTCTACACGCCGCTGCGCCAGCGCCACTGGACGGGCGCCGTGCTCGCCTCGAACCTGGTCGGCATAGTGTTCGACAGCGCGCTGTGTACTACTACCCTCCTTGCCTGACGTTCTGGTCTAAGCGCCCGACCGGGTGCGCAAAGAGGTAACGATGGACGCGACGATGGTGGACGCGACGGTGACAGCGGGCGAGCCGGAGGCGGCGCCTGGCAAGCGGGCACGGGTGACGGGCAAGGATCCGGCCACGAAGTTGGCGCACCGACGGCTGAGCGTGCTGGAGCGGGCCGAGCCGTTGCGCAACGTCGCCGAGGCGTGCCGGCGCTCAGGGCTAGATCGCACCAGCTTCTACGAGTGGAAGCGCCGGTTCCAAACGCGCGGCTTCACTGGTTTGTTCGACCGGTCACCGGTGGCCAAGCCCCACCTGCAGGCCATGCCCCGAAGGTGGTCACGCGGATCCTCAGCCTATCGCTGGAGCAGCCGGCCCGAGGCTGCTGTCGCCTCCCACGCGGCTTAAGGTCGAGGGGATCCTGATCAGTTCCCCGATCATCTAGACCCATCCTGACTAAGCACGGCCTGGCCACGCGTCTGAGCGCTTGGTCAAGCTAGAACCGCAGGCCCACGAGACGGCAATTCCCTCGCTTCCCAGGCAGGTCGCCTGAATCGAAGAGGCCAACCCTGCTTCGCCAAACGCACCGTCGCGAGCAGCCGGCCCGGTGAGTTGCTCGCCCAGGACCTGTTCTACGTCGGTCAGCCGATCTGTACCCCGCGCTCAACGACATCGCACATCGCAAGACAAAGGTGCGCCACCCCTGGAGGTATGGTTTCGTCGAGCGCTCCCCAACCGCAGGCGGGTACCCGACCGGCCTTGATGAGTGCATCCGCGTGGGGTTCCGCATTTCCCGCAACACGCGTGGCGACGCCCTCCAGGTGGATCTGGATCGCTGGCTGGTGCATTGCAACACCGAACCGCGCTACCTCGGCTACTGCAATTGCGGCCGCCGCCCGCTTGACGCGATCACCGACTAGCTCACGGCGGCCTGATCACTGGAAGACATGAAGGTTAGTTGTACACGAGAATCAGATCTCTCAGGCGTGGTAGTTATCGATGTAGATCGATGCCCAGCGCCTTTCAGCATCAGATGTGGAATCACTAGCGCAGCAGTAGCCGAGGTAGCGCGGTTCGGTGTTGCAATGCACCAGCCAGCGATCCAGATCCACCTGGAGGGCGTCGCCACGCGTGTTGCGGG
>JBHOQZ010000529.1:0-2039 GCA_042408635.1 Chloroflexota bacterium | reverse complement strand
CTCCGCCAGCGGCACCACCCCCACGGCGGCCGCCCGTTGCGCGGCCGCCGTGGCCGCTGCTCGATGCGGCCGCGGCGCCCGAGGCGCCGGCGGTGGTGCCGAGCGCGGCGATCACCGCGTCGAGCCGCCGGGTGATCTCGGCCAGTTCGGCGCGCACGGGCTGCGGCCCTCCCGACTCGAGCCGGTGCAGCGTCGCCTCGATGGTCGCCAGGCGCTGCTCGAGCGCTGCGATGGTCGTGCCGGCCTCGGCCGGGGTCGAGCGGCTGCCGCCCGCCAGCTCGTCGATCCGGTCGTCCAGGTCATCGATTTTCCCCTCGAGGTTCACCACCTGCTCGGCCACGCGGGCGATGTCGTCGCGCGTGGGCAGGTTCACGCTCTCGAGGAGGAGCTTCATGTTGTCGCGGACGGTGCGCTGGAAGGCGAGGAACGCCTCCATGGTGCGGCCCATGGCCTGGGCGTATTCCTGGGTGCCGACCATCTGCTCGAGCGAGCGTGCCAGTGCCTGCTCGCTCGCCTCGTACCAGCTCTTCCAGACCTGGAACGGGTCGACGAAGCCGCCTGGGGGCAACCCGGCCGGCATGCCGCCGCCACCACCGGCCCCCGGCGCGCCCCCACCGGCTCCCGGGGGCCGGCCCTCCGGTCGATCGCTCATTCCCGTTCCTCCTTCTCCTGTTGACCGCGGCCGGCCAGCCCCGGCATCGGCGGCGTGGGCAGCCCGTACCACTTGAAGAACGCGTCGATCATGGCGCGGTAACCCTCGAGGGCGTTCGCCCAGATGCCGAGGGTGGCGCGGCCCGCCTCGGTCAGCGTGTACATGCGCTTGGCCGGGCCGCCGTCGCCCGGCTCCCAGTACGACGAGACGAGCCCCTGCTTCTCGAGCTGACGCAGCGTGCGATAGACCGTCGTGATGTTCATGCTCAGGAAGCCGAGGCCGCGCAGGTATTGCTGGATGGCGTAGCCATGCGCCGCGTAGGCCGAGAGGGCGAGCAGCACGTATGGCACCATCATGTTCTTCGGCGTCCACGGCAGACTGCCGGCCTCGGCCCACGGCGCGCCGCCGGTGGCCGCGCCCTCGACCGGCTCGGCGCCGTTGGGCGTGGGTGCCGCGGCCGCCTGGTCGTCGGCCAGCGGCTCGGATCCGGGTGGCCGTTCGAACGAGCGTGCTGTCACGATCGCATGTTCCTTTCCCTGTCCGGTATGGGCATTCTACACCTACCTGCGGCCCGGCCGCAAACCCCTTGACGCACCCTGCATCTATATGTATAATGCACATAGTAGTTGGAGCGACGCCGGCAGTGTGGCCGGCGCCAGGCCGGCAATGGCGCCGGCGGCAGACATGTGGAGGTGGCCGATGCCGACCGAGCATGACCTGGGGCCGGTGGCCGGCAACGGGGTCAAGCAGACGACGACCACCAAGGAGGGATTGATCGTGCCCGCAACCGCGACGACTAACGCGACCGAGGCCGCCGTCAACGCTGCCCGCAGCGCCCAGGCGACCGCCAACACCTATACCGACCTCTACCTGAACGCGATGAGCCGCTCGCTCGAGGCGTGGCAGCGCGCCTACATCGCCTGGCTCGAGACCGGCTTCCGCTCCTGGCAGTACGGCCTCAACGTCTGGACCCGCACGCTCGACGAGCTGACCCGGGTCGAGACCACCAACGGCCTGCCGGTGCTGCGCCCCGAGTCGATGGCGAACGTCGCCCGCTTCGCGATGGACGAGACCGTCCAGGCGCAGCGCGACGCCCGCCGCTTCGTCGACGAGGTCAACAACAGCCTCAAGGTCGGCCAGGACGTGGCCGTCGACCTCGCCCAGGCCAACTTCCGCCTGGTGCAGTCGGGACTCAACTACCGCAACGGCCAGTAGCCGCGGCGGGGGACACCACCTCGGCTCCTTTTCCCAATAAAGCGCCCCGGCACAACGGCGTGCCGGGGCGCTTTGTTACGCTTCGGATGTGGTGCTGCGTCCCGGTTGCGGTTGCGCCCCTCGCGGCGTGCCGGGGCGCTTCGTCATGGCGCGGGCGCGGCCTCCCGCCGGC
>JBHOQZ010000526.1:0-5854 GCA_042408635.1 Chloroflexota bacterium | reverse complement strand
GTACGGCGGCGAGCACGGGCCGGATCTCGAGGCGGTCGCCCGGCGCGCCGGGCTCGAGCCCGCGCGCGTGGTGGCGCTCCACAGCGGCGTCGAGTACCGCGTCTACATGATCGGCTTCATGCCGGGCTTTCCGTACCTCGGGGACGTCCCGGCGGAGATCGCCACGCCACGCCTGGCCACCCCCCGCACCCGCGTGCCGGCGGGCTCGGTGGCCATCGCCGCGCGGCAGACCTGCATCTACCCCAACGCCAGCCCCGGCGGCTGGAATCTGCTCGGCCGGACGGCTTTCCGCCTCTTCGATCTCGATCGCGAGCCGCCGTGCACCCTCGAGGTCGGCGACCGCATCCGCTTCTACCCGGTCGAGTCGCTGGCGCTGCCGTGAGCCGGACCGGAATCGTCGTCGTGCAGCCGGGGCTGCTCGACACCGTGCAGGACCTTGGCCGCACCGGCTTCCGGCGGTATGGGGTGACCGGCAGCGGCGCCCTCGACGACTTCGCGCTGCGCGCGGCGAACCTCCTGGTCGGTAACCCGGAGGGGGCCGCCGGGCTGGAGATCACGCTGGTCGGCCCGCGGCTGCGCTTCGAGGGCGCGCTGACGGCCGCCCTGGCGGGCGCTGACCTTGGCGCGGAGCTCGACGGCCGCCGCCTCGCGCCGTGGCGCGCGTTTCGCGCCCGGGCGGGTAGCGAGTTGCGCTTCGCCGGGCGCCGCCAAGGCTGCCGCGCCTACCTGGCCGTGTACGGCGGGATCGACGTGCCCCCCGTGCTCGGGTCGCGCTCGACCTGGACCGGCGCCGGCCTGGGCGGTCTCGATGGCCGGCCGCTGCGCGCGGGCGACCGCCTGCCGGTCGGTGCGCCGCCGATGGTCGCGTCTGCGCTGCGCCACCGCCAGCACGCCGGGGACCACCACGCGCTGCACGTCCATCGCCTGCCGGCCTCGCTGGCGCCACACTACGCGGGCCGCGTCACCCTCCGTGTGCTGCTCGGCCCGCAGGCGGACTATTTCACGCCCGAGGCGCTGGCCGACTTCCTCGCCGCCGAGTGGCGCGTCTCCGAGCGCTCGGACCGCATGGGCTATCGGTTGAGCGGTCCGCGCCTGCTCCACCGGGAGCGGGCCGAGATCATCTCCGACGGCATCGCACCCGGCAGCGTGCAGGTGCCGCCCGACGGTCAGCCGATCGTGATCCTGCGCGATGGGCAGACGACGGGCGGCTACCCCAAGCTGGCCACGCTCAGCCAGGCCGACATCGGCCGGCTGGGACAGGCAGTGCCTGGCGACGGCGTACGCTTCGAGGTGGTCTCGCCCGAGGCCGCAGGCGCGGCATGGGCCGAGCAGCTCGGTCGGCTGCGGCGCGTCGCCCATGCCGCTTGGCGGGCCGGCGACGTATCCCCCGATCGGATCACGGGCTAGGGGTACCCCTTTCCCATTGACCTCCCACGGTGCGGCGCCTAGCCTGAACCGTGGGGCTCTCCTGGGTCGCGGCCGGCCGGGCCGACGCGCGCTGGCGCACGGCCGTTTACGGCCCCCGGAAACCTGGGAGCCGCAAGAGGTCAGCCGCCTTGGGTCGGGTCGCCAGACCCGAGCCGAAGGGGTGGTGGCGCGCCGCCAGGAGCGAGAGATGAGCAGCACACAGGTCGTCCAGCCCGCTGCCTCGGCCACACCGCACCCGTCCGAGCTGTACGTCGGGCTTGTCAGCGAGCCGACATTCGGCGTGGTGCGCCCGGTGACGCTGCGCGTGTTCAAGGCGGGGCTCGTCTTCGAGGATGCCGCCGACATCACCGAGGTCAAGCGGGACGCGATCCAACAGGTCGACCTCCTCGACTGGTGGGAGGACTGGCGGCGGATCCAGCTCACCTACCGCGATGCCGACGGAGCGCGGCAGACGCGGACTTTCGTCGTGACCCGCCCGCTCGGACCGGATGCCAAGGGGACGAACGATCTCTACGCGCTGCTGCGCCGGGAATACGGGCCGAAGGTGAGGGAGCCGGTGCACGAGAGGCCCGCAGCCGCGCCGAAGCGCCGCCGGAGCCCAGTCCCTTTCATCTGCCTCGGCATCTTGGTGGTCTACTCGTTCGTGGCCGGTCTGTTCGGGCTGTTTTGGGCGATCTTCATCTGCGTCATCGTCGGCCGCGCCGCCCAGCCACCCTGGACGAGGCGCGTGGCTGCGATCACCGCCGGGATCACGATCGCCGGTCTCGTAGGCGCCTACGCCACCTCCATCTGGCTCTCGCCGATGCTGCTAACGATCGAGGAGGCGCGCCAGGTCGTTGCCAGCACCGCGGGCCGGGTGCGCGCCGATGACTTGGCCGCGCTCAGCCGCCTACCCGGCGGCGAGCGCCTGGTCGCCTTGGTCCGCACCTCCGAGAACGCCTTCGATGTACCCGACCGGCTGAGCGCGATCGCGCAGCGCCGAGCCCAGATAATCGGGCAGATCGAGTATCCCTCGGCCGAGGAGGCGCAGCCGGCCATCCAGGAGATGGTCAACGCCATGCAGGACGCGCTCTGGCGCGGGGATAAGACGGCGTTCATGAGCTACGTGGACAAGGCCAATCCGAGCTGGAAGACGGTCCAGGAGGATTGGTTCGACGAGATGAAGGGGCAGGGTGGTCCCGAGGATGTCAAGGTCAGCGTGGACGTCCTCGAGACCGAGTACCTCTGGAAGGGGTTCTACCGCTCGCGGGTCAAGATTACCATCGACCACTCGCGTTACAGGGACGGCGTCGAGTACGGCTGGTGGCTCTTCCGGTACGTGGACGGCAAGTGGCTACACTCGGAGCCCGACGAGCGCGAACTCGGTAACCGCCTCGCCCGCGATACCGAACACCTGACGATCGTGTACTGGGAGTGGGACCGCCCGCAACTCGACAGCTACGCCGCCTGGGGTGAGGCCGCCTACGCCCACGTCGTCGAGAAGCTCGGCGCCGCGCCCGACAAGAAGGTGCGCATCGTCTTCCGCCCGATCTTCCGCAACTACCGCGCCGACCACGGCCTGGGTGAGCAGGGGTTCTTCGCCTCGCACATCCCCGACGAGATCTTCGTCCGCTCGCCCCAGTCGTTCGGCGGCGACAAGCCGCGCGAGGGCCAGACGCTCGACGACGCGGTGATCGCCACCCTCGCCCACGAGCTGACGCACCTGGTGCACAACAACAAGCTCGGGCTGACCAACCGGACGCCGCTCTGGATGGCCGAGGGGCTGGCCGAGCACGTCTCGGGCAACTATCGCCTCGATCTCTTGCGCTATGCCCAGCGTGAGAAGAAGCTCTTCTCCATCCAGCAGCTTGACCGCCCCCAGCGCGAATGGTTCAAGGACGAGCCCTGGCGCTTCGGCCTACTCTACGGGGAGGGCGCCATGGTCGTGCGCTACATTGACGAGCGCTGGGGCCTCGAGAAGTTCATCGAGCTCGCCAAGCGGCGCAGCAGCGGCGCCAACCTCAACACCGCCACCCAGGACGTGCTCGAAATCGCCGCCGATCACCTCGACGCCGACTTCCAGAGCTGGCTGCGCAGCCAGCTCAGCGACTGAGCGGGCCGGCCCGCCCACCGGCCGGCCCGGCCGAACTCCCTGGCGCTCCACGGAGGCCCGCGCGCCGGCAAGCGCACGGGCCTCAGCCGTCGGCGCTCCGCGGAACGGGCGGACCGATTTGCCGAGGCGCCGAGCCGCAGGTACCATAGCGCGTGGCCGCGGGCTAGGGAGGGCAGCCGAGGCTGGCGAGGGAACACGCATGGTTCGACGACATGGAGCGGGACCGCTGCCGACCGGCGGCGGTGCCCCGAGCGAGAGGCGAGTGGGCAGGCCAGGGGCCGGTCGCGGGCACGCGCGCTGGTTGCCCGTGACGCTGGCGGCGGTGGTCGTGGCGGTCGCCGGCTTCGTCGTGCTCAGCGGCGCCTTCGGCGCGCCGGGCGGCGGTAGTGCCCGGCGGGCGGCCAGCTACCAGTTGCCCGACGCGATCGTGCAGGCGCCGCGGCCGGTGCGCGAGGCTTACGAGTTCGCGCTCGAGCGCCCCGACGTGCTCGAGTGGATGCCGTGCACCTGCGGCTGCGTCCACGACGGGCACCAGCACAACCGGGCCTGCTTCGTGGCCTCGTTCGAGCCGGACGGGGGTGTCACGCTCGACCCGCACGGGCTGGCCTGAGACGTCTGCGTTGGGATCGCGCGTGACGCGATGCAACTGACGCGACAGGGTAGATCACTCGCCGAGACGCGGGCCGAGATCGACCGCCGCTGGCCCGACACCGGCTTCTCGACGCGGACGCCGCTGCCGCCGCGCTGAGGCACCTGCCTACCCGGGACGTGTCGTCGACGCCTGACGTGATTGAATGCACGCCGGGCTGATTCTCCGTTGACGCGGCCTTGACTCCATCGGCCCCGCCTGCCTAGAATTGGCGTACTTCGGCGCTGCCGGGGTGTGCCCGCCGCTGTGGTGGTTGATTATACCCCGCGACCGGTCCGCGCTCGCGGCGCACCGCGAGCGACGGTTTCCCTGACAGTAACGCTTCGAGCGCGACCGGGGCGACCCCATCGGTCCGTCCGGCGGCCGCTGCGGCGTCGACGCAGCAAGGCAGGTTGACACGTGCAGCTCAGCGATGGCTACCCGTTGACGCGCACCGAGACGGCGCCGCCGACCGGGGCAAGCTCCCACCTTTCGCGCGAGTGGGAGGTCGGGGCGCGGGAGCCGCCCGGCCACGGCGCGGGACCGCTCGTCGAGGTCACCGACCTCAAGAAGTACTACCCGATCCGGGGCGGTCTGCTCTACCGCACCGTCGGGCTGGTACGAGCGGTGGACGGCGTCTCTCTCACGATTCGCTCGGGCGAAACGCTCGGCCTGGTGGGCGAGAGCGGCTGCGGCAAGACGACGCTCGGCCGCTGCGTGCTGCGCCTGGTGCGGCCGACCGCGGGCTCGGTGCGGTTCGCCGGCATCGATGTGCTGGGCGCGGACGCGCGCACGCTCAAGGTCCTGCGCCGGCAGATGCAGATCATCTTCCAGGATCCGTTCGGCTCGCTCGACCCGCGCATGCCGGTAGGCGAGCAGATCGCGGAGGTGCTGCTGAGCCACGGCGTGCGCAACCGCGCCGAGCGCGAGCGGCGCGTGCGTGAGCTGTTCGAGACGGTCGGCCTCCAGCGGCAGCACACCGCGCGCTACCCGCACGAGTTCTCCGGCGGCCAGCGGCAGCGGATCGGGATCGCGCGGGCGCTCGCGCTGCGGCCGCGCTTCATCGTTTGCGACGAGCCCGTCTCGGCGCTCGATGTTTCGATCCAGTCGCAGATCCTCAACCTGCTGCGCGACCTCCAGCGCGAGTTCGGGCTGACCTACCTGTTCATCGCCCACAACCTGGCGGTGGTCGAGCACGTGAGCGATCGGATCGCGGTGCTCTACCTCGGCAAGGTGGTGGAGCTGGCCGACGCTGCCACGCTCTATAGCGACCCGCACCACCCCTACACGAAGGCGCTCCTCTCGGCGGTGCCGGTGCCCGACCCGACGCTGCGCCGCCAGCGCATCATGCTCACGGGCGATCTGCCCAGCCCCGCCAATCCCCCGAGCGGCTGTCGCTTCCACACCCGCTGCCCGCTGGCGGTCGAGCGCTGCCGCCTCGAAGCGCCGCCGCTGCGCCCGACCGGTCCGGCACACTGGACGGCCTGCCACTTCGCGACGACATGGACACCCGAGACGACCACCCCCGGCGCTTGAGCGATTTTCCGTTTCTCGGCCCGCACCAGGAGGTTAGGGGAAGATGCGTGAACGCGTGCACCGCACCCCGTTCTGGATCGTCGCGCTGCTGCTTGCCCTGACGCCGGTCCTCGCCTGCGGCAGCGGCGCCGCGCCCGCGCCCCCGGCCGGTGGCAGTTCGGCGCCTTCGG
>JBHOQZ010000522.1:0-3388 GCA_042408635.1 Chloroflexota bacterium | reverse complement strand
GCCGGCGCCCCGGCCCGTGGCTCCCCGGCGGTCGGCTCGGCCGCTCTCGAACCGGTCGGCGCGTCGCGCGCGGTGCCGATCGCGGTCGCGGTGGCGTCGGTCGCGCTCCTGCTGCTGCCGCTCGCGCTCGACAACTTCCTGCTCTCGGTGGCGATCCTGATCCTGTTCTGGTCGTACCTCGGCGCGGCCTGGAACATCCTCGGCGGCTACGCCGGGCAGTTCTCGTTCGGCCACGCCGCCTTCTACGGCCTCGGCGCCTACACCTCGACCTGGCTGCTGGTGGCGCGCGGCGTCAACCCCTGGCTCGGCATGGTCGCGGGCGGGCTCGTCGCGCTCGCCTTCGGCCTCTTCATCGGCTTCCTGACCTGGCGCTACGGCATCAAGGGGCCGTACTTCGCGCTGGCGACGTTCGCCTTCGCCGAGATGCTGCGGCTGGGCACGACGAACTGGGACGTGGTGAACCGGTCGCTTGGGCTGCAAATCCCGCTCATCCGCGGGGATAGCTGGCTCCTCTTCCAGTTCGAGAACGACAAGCGTCCGTACTACTACATCATCCTCGCGCTGCTCGGCCTGGCGATCCTCGTCACTTACCTGCTCCAGCGCAGCAAGGCCGGCTACTCGATGCAGGCGATCCGCGAGAACGAGGACGCCGCCGCCGCGCTCGGAGTCGACACCATGCGCTACAAGCTCATGGCGATGGGGATCAGTGCCTTCCTCACCGCGCTCGGCGGCACGTTCTGGGCGCAGTACTTCCTCTTCATCGACCCCGAGACGGTGTTTGGCTCGCGCGTCTCGGTCGAAATCCTGCTGCGGCCGCTCATCGGGGGTGTCGGCACCGTGCTCGGGCCGCTGGTCGGCGGCATCGTGCTGACGCCGCTCTCCGAGGGGACGCGCTGGCTGATCCGCGAGCCGCCCCCGTTCCTGCCGTTCCTCCAGCCGATCAAGGGCCGGGCCGGCGTCGACGTCGTGCTGTTCGGCGCCATCCTGATGCTGGTGATCCTGTTCCTGCCGTCGGGGCTCGTCGGCTGGCTGGGCGAGCGCCTGCGCCGGGCGCGCCGGGGAGGCTGAGCCGATGGCGCCGCTGCTCGAACTGCGGAACGTCAGCCGCGTCTTCGGCGGCCTGCGGGCGCTGGGCGACGTGAGCCTGACGGTGAACGAGGGCGAGATCGTCGGGCTGATCGGGCCGAACGGCGCCGGCAAGACGACCCTGTTCAGCGTCGTCTCCGGCTTCTACCGGCCGTCGTCGGGGCAGATCTACTTCGACGGGCGCCCGATCGGCGGGCTGCGGCCCGACGTCATCTGCGCGCTCGGGTTGGCGCGCACCTTTCAGCTCGTCAAGCCCTTCCCCAACCTGACGGTGGCCGAGAACGTCATGGTGGGCGCGTTCAACCGAACGAACCGGCGCGCCGAGGCGGAGCGGATCGCCTGGGAGGTGCTCGAGTTCGTCGGGCTGGCACACAAGGGCCTCAGCCGGGCGACGAGCCTGACGCTGGCCGACCGCAAGCGCCTCGAGGTGGCACGGGCGCTCGCCACCCGCCCGCGCCTGCTGCTACTGGATGAGGTGATGGCGGGCCTGACGCCGACCGAGAGCATGCACGTGGTCGGGCTGATCCGGCAGATCCGCGAGCGCGGCGTGACGCTGCTAGTAATCGAGCACGTGATGCGCGCAATCATGTCGCTCTCCGACCGCGTGGCGGTGCTCCACCACGGCCAGCTCATCGCCGAGGGCGAGCCCGAAGCGGCTGTGCGCGACCCGGCGGTGATCGAAGCCTACCTGGGAGAGGAGCTGCTGCTGACCGACCAACCAGCGTCGTAACGATGTCCCGGCCTACCCGGCCGGCCTCCATCTCCCCCCCGGATCGGGGGCGGGGGCATCTGGGGAAGGAGCTGCTGCTTGCTGACCGTCCGTCAGCTTGATGTCGCCTATGGCGACGTGCAGGCGCTACGCGATGTGGGTCTCGAGGTGCGCGAGGGCGAGATCGTCGCGCTCGTGGGTGCCAACGGCGCCGGCAAGACGACTACGCTCAAGACGATCTCGGGTCTGCTCCAGCCGCACGCGGGCGAGATCCTCTTCGAGGGGCGCCGGATCGACCGGGCGCCGCCGCACGTCATCGTCGAGCTGGGGTTGATCCATGTGCCCGAGGGCCGCAAGGTCTTCCCCGAGCTGACGGTGTTCGAGAACCTGGAGCTGGGCTCGTACATCGCGCGGGCGAAGGCGCGGCGGCGCCAGACGCTCGACGAGGTCTTCGAGCTCTTCCCCCGGCTGGCCGAGCGCCGGGCCCAGAAGGCGGGCACCATGAGCGGCGGGGAGCAGCAGATGCTCGCGCTCGGCCGCGCCCTGATGGCGCTGCCGCGGCTCTTGATGCTCGACGAGCCGAGCCTGGGCCTGGCACCGGTGGTGGTCGAGCAGATCTTCCGGGTGGTGGAGACGGTGAGCCGCGAGCGCCGCCTGCCCGTGCTGATCGTGGAGCAGAACGTCTCGCACGCGCTGCGTATGGCGAGCCGGGGCTACGTGATCGAGAACGGGGCGATCGTCCTCGAGGACACGGGCGCGGCGCTGCTCGCCAACCCGGAGATGAAGAAGGCATATCTGGGGCTGTAGAGGGAGGCCAGGCTCATGGCGCACATCTGGGACGACATCCTCTCCGAGCAGGATCGGGCGGTGATCGAGGCGGCGGGCTACGCCCGCAGCGGCGCCGCGAGCTGGGAGTCACGCGGGCTCGGCCAGCGGCCCGTGGTGCTCGTGATCGACATGCAGAACCTCACCTGCGGCCGCAACGTGCCGATCCTCGAGGCGATCAAGGAGTACCGCACGGCCATGGGCACGATCGCCTGGGCGGCGATCGACCGAATCGCGCCGTTCGTGGCCGCCGCGCGCGAGCGCGGCGTGCCGATCATCTACACGCGCGTGGTGCCGCGCAACCACGGGCCGAACGACCCAGCCGTGCAGATCGTCGAGCCGCTGGCGCCGCGTGGGGGCGATCTGGTCATCGACAAGAACTACGCCAGCGCCTTCTACGGCACGGCGCTCCTCAACCAGCTCGTGCGGCGCGGCGCGGACACGGTGATCGTCGTCGGCAACACGACCAGCGGCTGCGTGCGGGCGACCGCCATCGACGCCCAGCAGAACGGCTTCAGCGTGGTGATCCCCGAGGAGTGCGTCTTCGACCGGATCCAGGCGTCGCACAAGGCGAGCCTGCTCGACCTCTGGATGAAGTACGCCCAGGTCATGCCGACCGCCCAGGTGCTCGACTACCTGAACAGCCTGCCCGCGCGATGAGGGGCGACTTCGACCTGTCCGGCCGCGTCGCCGTCGTCACCGGCGGGGGCCGGGGCATCGGCCTCGCCGCTGCGCGGGCGCTCGCCGGCGCGGGCGCCGCGGTCGTCG
>JBHOQZ010000377.1:0-2353 GCA_042408635.1 Chloroflexota bacterium | reverse complement strand
GCAGGCGGTCGTTGGGGATGGTGATGAGCGTGTCGACGTGGTCCTTGAGGTTGTTGATCCCCTCTTCGGCGATGCGCCGCCGCGTCGGGCCCTCGAAGGTGAACGGCTTGGTGACCACCGCGACCGTGAGCGCGTTGACCTCCTGCGCGATCTGGGCGATCACCGGGATCGAGCCGGTGCCGGTGCCACCGCCCATGCCGGCGGTGATGAAGACCATGTCGGAGTCCTTGAGCAGAGCGTGGAGCTCGTCGCTGCTCTCCTCGGCCGCCTTGGCGCCAATGTCGGGCTTGCCGCCGGCGCCCAGGCCGCGCGTGAGCTTCTCGCCCAGGCGGACCTTGGTCGGCGCGAGCGAGCGCTCGAGCGCCTGGACGTCGGTGTTGACGCAGATGAACTCGACGCCCTTGACATCGGCCTCGATCATGCGATTGACCGCGTTACTGCCGCCGCCGCCGGCGCCGACCACGCGAATGCGGGCCGGGGGCAGCGCCGTTGCGAAGTCGCGCAGCGCGCCGTTGCTTCTGTCGCTGGTGGCCACCTCGTGCCTCCTTCCGTGATCCGCCGGTCGATCCCCTTAGCCACCCCTAACCAGCGCCCGCTCGCCCGGGCCGGGCGAACCGGGAGAGCCGCGCCCGTGGCGCGGCGCTCAGGAGAAAAACGCGCGCTTGAGCCAGGTGACGACGCCGCCGGGCGCCGGCGCCTCCGCTTCGCGCGGCCGCGTAGGACGTTTCCGAGCCGCGGGCGCGGGGTGCGGCTGGGCTACCGCCTCCGCCCCCCAGAGCAGCAGCCCGACCGCCGTGGCGTAGGCAGGCGAGTGCAGCGCATCGACCAGACCGCCCACGCCGCCCGGCCGACCCAGCCGCACCGGCATCTGGAGGACCTCGCTCGCCATCTGCTCGAGCCCACGCAACTCGGCGGTGCCCCCGCAGAGCACCACGCCCGCCGGCAGGAGGCCGTCGTAGCCCGAGCGCTTGATCTCCGCCTGCAGGTGCGCCAGGATTTCCTGCACCCGCGCCTCGATTATCTCACACAGGTAGCCGCGGTCTATACGTTCTGATTCACTTCTGCCGAACGTGCGGACTTCGATCAGCTCGCTCGGCGCCCCGTACGGCTGGAACGCCTGCCCGTGATCGATCTTCAGCTCCTCGGCGGTCGCCACCGGCACCCGCAGGCCAATCGCCACGTCGTTCGTGATGTGCCAGCCGCCCAGCGGGATGACGGCGGTGTGCCAGACGCTGCCTTCGAGGTAGATCGACACGTCCATCGTGCCGGCGCCGATGTCCGCCAGCACGACGCCCAGCTCCCGCTCCTCCTCGGTCAGCGTTGCCGCTCCACAGGCGATCGGCTGGAGCACCAGCTCGTCGACGTCGATCCCGAGCCGCGTCACGCAGCGGCGCAGGTTCTCGATCGCGGTCGCGGCGCCGGTGATGATGTGGGTCTCGACGTCGAGGCGGTAGCCGAGCATGCCGATCGGGTTCTTGACGCCGTCGTGTCCATCCAGGATGTAGCCGCGCGGGATCGCGTGGAGGATCTCGCGGTTGCTGGGCACCGAGATCAGCCGCGCCGCCTCGATCGCCCGCGCTACGTCGTCCGCTCCGATCGGGCGGTCCCCGCCCGCGAGCGTGACGACGCCGCGGTTGTTGAGCGAGGCGACATGGTTGCCGGTGATGCCCACGTAGGCGGAGACGACCTTGTAGCCGGAGACACGCTCCGCCTTGGCGACCGAGGCCGCAATCGCGTCGGAGGCCTCCTCAATGTTGACGACGATACCGCGGCGCAGCCCCCGTGAGGGCGCTACGCCGACGCCGATGACGTTTAGGCGTCCCTGCTTGCCCAGCTCTCCGATGAGCGTGCAGACCTTCGAACTGCCGACGTCGATGCCGACGACGATCTTTTCCCTGGCCATGTCCGAACACCCCACGGCAAAGGTCGGCAGGAGGATTGGGTACGTGGGCGACAACCTGCCGGGGGGAGCCGGGTCTGTCTGCGCCCGGCCCCTGAGGTTGCGGCTATTATACTCACTGCCACCCCGCGCAACAAGCGCAAACGGCCGATTTCTTGATAGAGCTTTGGCGGAAAACCCCTTGCCTTTCTGCCCGCTTGCTGCCTACAATACTCGATTCGAGGCGCCATATCGACGCGCAAATGGAAGGATTCGCCGGGCGGCGCGCTACCGCACGTAGGGCCGGTCGGCGTAGCGCACATCGACCTGCCGCGCGCTCAGCCGCGACCGCTGCAGCTCCTCCGCCACCGCGCGCACAAGCTCCAGCTTGGCGGCCACGTGATCGCGCTGCCGCATCGCCCAGCGCGCCCGGCTCTCGCCCGGCAGCCGCTCCGCCTCGGCCATCCCCAGCAC
>JBHOQZ010000517.1:0-2742 GCA_042408635.1 Chloroflexota bacterium | reverse complement strand
CGACGACCCCGGCCGTGTAGATCTCGCTGGTTGCCAGGATGACCAGGCGGCGCAGCGCGAATGGCACGAACGGCCAGAGCGTGAACAGCGCGCGCTGGAGTGGCTGGGGCAGAGCGATCGGCGTCCTCCTGCGGGAAGCTGCGATCCATCGTACGCGAGCCTGCGCACTGTCGCAACGACGTCCCTACCTCGGCGGGCGCCGTCCGACGACCGTGGTCGCCGGCGCGGTGCGTCGGCGACGGACCGGCTGCCGTCGGTGTTTGTCGGACGGCTGACAGACCACTCGACGATCCTGGCTTACAGTACCGATGTCGGTGGCACGAGCGGGAGCACGTAGAGGGTGAAGCGCTCGTGGCGGCAATGAGGACCACGGGCGAGTGGACACGGGAGAGGATCATGGCAGACGGCGATCGTGGCGACCGCGACGTCCGGTTGCGCGACAGTGCGGACCGTCCCGGCGGAGCGAACGACGTGCAGGTGACGGTGCTCCAGGTGCCGGTGCCGGCCAGCCCGGCAGGGTTAAGGGTCGTGCCCGGCTCCTGAGGCGGTGCCAAGACGAGGACACCTCCCCTACCCCCTGGCTCGGGGCAGCCGGAGGCAGGCCGGCTGTCCCACCCCGCTGAGCGTAGCGTCGGGCAGGGCGCTCACTCGGCAGACCACGGCGGCGTGCAGGCAGGGCACGCTGCCGTGGTCTTTCTCTACCCTCCTCCACCCGCCACGTCTTCGGTCGGCGCAAGCCGGCGGGCGGCCATCCGTTTGGTGCCGCGAAAGTGTAGCCACCGGCGCGTCGGCCCGTCCATTGCGCGGCGTATACTCGGGCCATGGCGATCCCGACGATATCTGACAGCATCAGGCTGACGCTGCCGCTGCCGCCCAGCGTGAACCAGCAGTACGTCATGCGGCAGGGGCGGCGCGTGCTGAGCGCCGAGGCGCGCCGCTACAAGAGCGCGGCGCTGCGGCGGATCGAGGCGCTTCGGCGCGACGGCGCCATCCCGGAGGCGCTGCTTCAGCGGTTCCGAGAGGCCCACTGGGGGATCTACGTCGAGTTCTACTTCGAGACGCCGACCCGGCGCGACTTGGACAACGGCTTCAAGATCGCGCAGGACGTGGTCGCCGAGGGGCTGGGCCTCAACGACAACCGGGTCGTCGACATCCACCTGAGCAAGCGGCTCGACCCGCTGCGCCCGCGCATCGAGGTGGTCGTCGAGGCGATCATCGACTGGCAGTTCGATGCGGAGTATGAGGTGCTGCTCGGGCCGCCTGCATCGACGGAGACCGAGGCCGGGTAGGAGCGGGTCAGTCGTCGGCGGCGTCGGCGCCCGCGTGGACGGGTGCCTCGACCCGCGCAGACTGGAGCACGCGCCCGAGAAACTGGCCGGTGCAGGAGGCGGGGTTGGTCGCCACCTCCTCGGGCGTGCCCTCGGCGACGACGTAGCCGCCGCGGTCGCCCCCCTCGGGACCGAGGTCGATGATCCAGTCGGCGCTCTTGATGACGTCGAGATTGTGCTCGATCACCACGACCGAGTTGCCGGCGTCGACCAGCCGCTGGAGGACGTGCAGCAGGCGCTCGACGTCGGCGAAATGGAGGCCGGTCGTCGGCTCGTCGAGGATGTACATCGTCATGCCGGTCGGCCGCTTCGACAGCTCGCTGGCGAGCTTGACGCGCTGCACCTCGCCGCCCGAGAGCGTGGTCGCCGGCTGCCCGAGCTTGATGTAGCCGAGCCCGACGTCGTCGATCGTCTGGAGCTTGTTCTTGATCGAGGGGATCGCCTCGAAGAACGTGCAGGCCTCTGTCACCGTCATGTCGAGCACGTCGGCGATCGTCTTGCCGTGCCAGGTGATCTCCAGCGCCTCGCGGTTGTAGCGCTTCCCCTTGCACACCTCGCAGGGCACGTAGACGTCGGGGAGAAACTGCATCTCGATCTTGATGATCCCCTCGCCCTCGCACGCCTCGCAGCGCCCCCCCTTGACGTTGAAGGAGAAGCGCCCGGCACGGTAACCCCGGATCGCCGCCTCGGGCGTCGAGGCGAACAGCTCGCGGATCGGCGTGAAGACACCGGTGTAGGTGGCCGGGTTCGAGCGCGGCGTGCGGCCGATCGGCGACTGGTCGATGTCGACGACCTTGTCGAGGAATTCGAGGCCGGTCACCGTGTCGTGGGCGCCCGGCCGCTCCTTGGCGCGGTAGATCGCCTGGGCGAGCCGGCGGTAGAGGATCTCGTTGACGAGCGTGCTCTTGCCCGAGCCCGAGACGCCGGTCACCGCCACGAACTTGCCCAGCGGGATAGCGACATCGATCTGCTTCAGGTTGTTCTCGCGGGCACCCCGGATCACGAGTTGGCGGCCGTTGCCCGGCCGACGCCGCGGCGGCACGGGGATCGCGCGCTCGCCCCGCAGGAAGGCGCCGGTGATTGACTCGCGGCTGCGCAGGATCTCGTCGAGCGTGCCCTGGGCGACGATCCGGCCGCCGTGGACCCCGGCGCCCGGTCCGATGTCGACGATGTGGTCCGCCGCGCGGATGGTGTCCTCGTCGTGCTCGACCACGAGCACGGTGTTGCCGATGTCGCGCAGCCGCTCGAGCGTGGCGATCAGGCGCGCGTTGTCGCGCTGGTGCAGACCGATGCTCGGCTCGTCGAGGATGTAGAGCACACCCATCAGGCTCGAGCCGATCTGGGTCGCCAACCGGATGCGTTGCGCCTCGCCGCCCGAGAGCGTCCCGGCCGCGCGGTCGAGCGAGAGATAGTC